>CAZCER010000183.1:0-8628 GCA_964497385.1 uncultured Armatimonadia bacterium
GCGTACGCCCCGCCCCTTAACCGCGCGTTAGCGTTCCGTTCCCGATGCCACATTGCGAGGAGGCGACAATGTCGTGCTACACATACCGGCGGCCGAGGGCCGCGATAGGGGCGTGACGCGATATGCGTGGTTTGCTTGCATGGGCGTTGGTGGGGTTGATGGCTCTGCCCGCGCTGGGGCTCGTTGCCTGCGGATGCTCTGGTGTCAACAAGGCGCAGCGCGGCCATCAGATCGGTGACCCGAACATGCCGCCTCCCCCGCCCGATGGCGGAGAGCGGCGCGAACCGGACGACACGGCGGAGTAGCCGCTCTCGGACGGCAACAGCAACGGCCCCCGACGCGGTGTCGGGGGCCGTTGCCGTTGCCGGTGATGCGCTTGGCTGCGCCGGGGAGTTAGTTGTCCGGGAAATCAGCGTACCAGGGAGCGGTCCGATCGCCCCAGGGGTTGGGCGCCCCGAGTTCCAGCGGGCAGATCTTCTCCATGCGGAACCACTTCACATGGCCGTCCAGGTGAGCCCAGTTGCCGCCGAGGTTGTGACGCGTGACCCCGTTCTCGTGGCCGCCGCTCGTGCCCGTCTCGTTCGGCGAGATGCCCGGACCCCAGTCCATGTCGAGGCACTCCTGGAGGCGGCGGATGCCGCCGCCGAGCGAGTCGCTGGGATTCACCACGTCGTGGTCGACGCTCCCATCCCCGCAGTCACCGAGGAGGAAGACGTCGCCGGGGATGTCGCATCCTCCGAGGAACCCGCCTCCGACGGCGAGGAGCATTGGGCCATTCACGCCGATGTTGCCGTCGAGATGGAAGCCGTCGCGCCCGTCGTCGTAGGGGCCCACATCGCTGCTCTGCGGGCAGTCGAAGACGCCCCAGTTCTTGCAGTACGGGTAGGGATAGATCTGCCACTCGGCGTCGTAGTCCGCGTCGGTGCAGATGAACCCGCCGACCTCGATGCGTCTGCCGTCGAGCCAGTTGGTCCCGCTGGTGGGGTAGCCGTTAGGGTTGCACGGGAGCATCTCGTCATGGTCCTGCGCATACGACAGCATGGCTGTCGCGAGCTGGCGGTTGTTGGAGACACAGGTGGTCTGGCGCGCCTTGGCGCGCGCCTGCGCGAAGACGGGAAACAGGATGGCGGCCAGGATGGCGATGATCGCGATCACCACGAGCAGTTCGATGAGCGTGAACGCGGATCGGGCAGAGCGTCTCATAGGGTCGGTGCGTCCTCTCTGTGGGCCGCCCGCGCCACACCGACCTCACACCGAAGCGCTGGCCGAGTCGACGGCGCGCGGACAGGTTCCCCAGCCCCTCGGCGCCCGACCGCTCCGGGCCGCGCGACCGATGGGGTGCTGCATGGCCAGCAGTGTAGGTCGAGGGGCACACTCCGGGTGTTAAGCGGCGTCTATGAACGCGCTAATGTTGCGCCCAGGTCGCGCATCCATGTCACGCGCGACTCCGGCGCTCCGGAAGGACTCCCCACCCGCCCCCGCCGAACCACTCCAGGCTGGTCCACCGACGCTTGGAGAGAACGCCACGATGATCACCGATCCGAGAACGCTCCGCAAACTGGGCGGGATCCAGGACCGCGACCAGGCACTGCGCTTTGAGACCGTCGGGACCGTTCCCGTTGAGATGACCGGTACGCTCGAGCACTTCCGTTCCGAGCCCGCCGACGCCGACTGGAAGCCGGTCGAACCCGGCGCGCGTTGGGGGGGAGACGGGATCACCGCGTGGTTTCGCGGCGACGCGCAGCTCCCGGCGAGCTGCGAGGGCCGCAAGGTGTTCGTCCGCGCCCGAACCGGCGGGGAGACGCTCTTCTTCGCCGATGGCGCCGCGAAGGGCGTCTTCGACCACTTCCATCCGCTCGTGGCCCTGACCCTAAGCGGCTCGTGCGAGCGGACCTATCACCTCGCCTTCGAGGCCTACGCCGGTCACGTCTTCCCAGGTACGCAGCCCTTCGAACAGGCCCCGAAGCCGGAGGACATGGTGCGCGCCTTCGAGGGCGTCGAACTCGCGCTCGAGCGCGAAGACGTCACGGCGTTCGTGTTCGAACTGAAGACCCTCCGGCAACTTGCGGACTCCCTGGACGACAACAGCCTCCGCAAGCACCAGATCCTCGCGGGGCTCGCCCGGGTGTGGGCCGCGGTCGACGCCGCTCCCGACGAAGTTCCGGAGGAGTCCTGGCGCCCGAAGCTCGCCAAGGCCCGGGAGATCATGCGGCCGCTTCTGGAGAAGCGGAACGGCCCGACAACGCCGCACATCGCCTGTCTCGCCGCCTCACACATCGACACGGCGTGGCTCTGGTCCATCGCCGAGACGTGGAGGAAGTGCGCGCGGACCTTCAGCTCGGTGCTCAACCTGCTCGAGCAGCACCCGGAGATGATCTTCCTCCAGCCGGCGCCCTACCACGCCGACATCGTGCGGAGGGAGTACCCCGAGTTGTTCGCGCGCATCAAGGCGTCGGTGAAGGCCGGCCGGTGGGAGCCGAATGGCGCGATGTGGATCGAGCCGGACGCGAACATGCCCTCGGGTGAGGCGTTCGTGCGTCAGGTGCTCGTGGCCCAGCGTTGGACGCGCGAGCACTTCGGCTACACGGGCGACACGCTCTGGCTCCCGGACGTGTTCGGCTACTCAGCCGCTCTCCCGCAGATCCTCCGGCTCGGGCGCGTGGAGTTCTTCGCCACCACCAAGATGCAGTGGAACGACACAACGCGCTTCCCCTACGACACCTTCCACTGGAAGGGGATCGACGGGAGCACCGTCCTCACGCACCTCAACATCCACGACACCCCGATCGAGCCCGCGGGCCTCATCGGCGCCTGGAACTGGGTTCAGCACAAGGACATCGATGACCGGCGCCTCGTGGCCTACGGCCACGGGGACGGCGGCGGCGGGCCCAAGATGGAGGACCTCATCACCGCGCGCCTGTGCGAGAACCTCGAGGGCTGCCCGACCGCGAAGCACGCGACGCTCACGGACTTCCTCCGCGGATGCCGCGATGAGATCCCGAACCTGCCCGAGTGGTCCGGAGAACTCTACCTCGAACTGCACCGGGGCACGCTCACGTCGATCGCGGGTGTGAAGCGCGGGAACCGGAAGTCCGAGTTCGCGCTACGCGAGGCGGAGTTCCTTGCCACGCTCGCACGCCTCGGAGGCGCGACCTACCCGGCCGAGGAACTCCTCGACCTCTGGAAGGTCGTGCTCGTCAATCAGTTCCACGACATCCTGCCGGGCTCGTCGATCGCGATCGTGAACGACGAGGCGATCGAGGCCTTCGAGAAGTGCATCGCCGACGCGGACGGGCTCTCGCAGGCGTCCTTGGCCGCGCTTGGCGGCGCCGCGGGCGATGCGAAGCTCCTCGTCTCGAACAGCCTGAGCTGGGAGCGGGCGGGCGAGATGACGCTTCCGGGCGTCCCCGAGGGGAAGTGCATCGAGGGGGCGACGTGCCAGTGGGTCGAGGGCCCGTGTGGCCAGGCGAAGCTCGTTGTCAGCGGCATCGGGGCAGCGCCGCTCGGCACGGCGGCCCTCTCGCTGACCGCCGCGGGTCCGACGGATGCGAAGTCGCCGTTCCAGGTCAGTGACAGCAGGGCCGAGACGCCCTTCGCCGTGGTGTGCTTCGACGCGGCCGGAGGCATCGTCTCGCTTGTCGACAAGGCCACCGGGCGCGAGATCGTGAGCGAGGGCGGGCGCCTTAACGCCTTCCTCCTGGGTGAGGACATCCCCGCCGCCTGGGACAACTGGGACATCGACACCGACCAAGAGATGAAGATGGCGCGAGAGACGCGGCGCACGAGCAGAGAGGTCGTCGCCGACGGCCCGCTGCAGCTCCGTGTCCGTCAGACCTTCGACCTCGGAGCGGCCTCACGCCTGGTGCAAGACGTGGTCTTCCACTCGACGACCGCGCGAATCGACTTCGAGACCGTGGTCGAGTGGAAGGAGAAGCGGAGGCTGCTGAAGGCGGGGTTCGACCTCGACGTGCTCTGTGACAACGCTCGCCACGAGATCCAGTACGGCCACGTCGAGCGTCCGACGCACCGGAACCACCCTCACGACCGCGCGCGCTTCGAGGTCTGCGCGCACAAGTGGACCGATCTCTCCGAGAACGGCTTCGGCGTCGCGCTCCTGAATGAGAGCAAGTACGGCGTGAGCGTCCACGGCGGGCATGTCGGCCTGAGCCTCATCAAGTCGGGCGTGCATCCCGACCCGCGCGGTGACGAGGGCGCGCACCGTTTCACCTACAGCCTCCTGCCGCACGACGGAGGCTTCTCGGTCGAGTCGGTCATCCGCCCGGCGTACGAACTGAACCTCCCGCCGACGACGACGCTCGCCGGAGAGGCGGCGACGGGCAGTTCTTCGCTTCTCACGGTGGACGCCCCGAACGTCATCGTCGAAGCCGTGAAGTGGGCGGAGGAGGGCGACGCCTTCGTGGTGCGCCTCTACGACGCCGGGAAGGTCGCGACAACCGCGACGCTCCGGTTCGGCGTTTCGGTGAAGTCGATCTCTGAGACGAACATCCTCGAGGAGGCGACCGGCGCGCTGTCCCTCGCTGACGGGGCGGTCACGGTGCGCTTCCGGCCCTTCGAGATCAAGACGTTGCGGTGTGAGGTGTAGCGCCTCATTCACGGAGCGGCCGGGCCGAACGCACTGGCTCGGTCGCTCCGTCGGGGCGCTACGCGTCCGCCTCGCGGGGGCGCGCGCGAGGGCCTGCCGCCGTCCGCCTGATCAGGAGCGACGTCCCAACGCCGGCGACGGCGCAGAGAACCGCCGCGCCGAGTCGGGCGTTCAGCTCGATCTCGCCTGTCGCGATGGGCACGAGGCCCCAGGGCGCCGCGCACACGGCTGCGCACGAGAGCGCAACCGCGAGGGTCGTCAGGCGAGAGCCGCGCGTGGCCGTGCCCGCCGCAAGCCCGCTGAGGCCGCCGGCCAGCCAGAGGCCGGCGCGCCCGGACCCGAAAGCGGCTGGCACCCCCACCGTGGCCAGGAGACCGAACGCGGCCCCCGCAGCCACTGCCAGGGCGCACTCCAGGTAGGCGCGCGTTCCCGTTGACGTCTCTCTCCGGCGAAGGGCGTCGCCCAGAAGCCCCCCCGCCGCACCGGCGCCTGCGCCCCGCGCGATGGACCAGAGGCCGCTCTGGATGAGCCGCCCGATGGGGATGCCCATGCCGAGCGTCAGCCCGAAGGAGACGGCCGCAAGCACGGCGCTGAAGAGGAGCGCCATGAGGGTCCCTTGCAGATGCTTCGGACCCGCCCCCGGCGCGCGCAGGCTGTAGACCAGCGAGACGACAAGGGGTGGAGCGACACAGACGAACACCAAGGCGGCGGCCCCCGCCGACTGCCCACCATAGGCCGACGACGCGATAGCCGCGACGGTCCCCAGCCGCGCGAGGAAGAGAGCGACCAGCCCCGTGACGATGGCCAGGATAACGGGCCCGACCCTCAGGAGCGGATCCGCGGTCTGCTTCGCCGCGGCCGGCTCACTGATCGGAGCGTCATCGACGACCTCGTGGGGCAGCATGCTCGGCTGCTCCGGCAGGTTCTCGGTGGATCGGGCGCGCATGGGCGAAACACCTCGGCACAGCGGTTCTGAACACCGGATGGTGTTCCCTCAGCCAGCCCGCGAGGCCTGCGCATGGCGACGGGCCGGGCGCCCGCGTTCCGGCAGGCGCCCGGCCCGGGACTCCTTGGTTTGTGGTAAAGCTCCTAGCTGCCTGGAGGGCCGCCGGAACTCCCGCCCTTCTTCATGGGGCTCCCCGCGCCGGTCGCGCCGGCGGCGTCTCCCGGAGCTTTGCTGCCCTTCGGCTGGGTGTTGACCGTCTTGCCTCCAGCGCTGCCGCTGTCGCTTCCCTTACAGCCCGCCAGCGACGCAAGGGCGGCCAGTACGATGGCGCCCACGATCAGCGCCGCCAGAACCCTTCGCAGTCTCATGTCAGAGCGTCTCCCCTCGTCATTGGGTGTGCGGCTCACGCTGGCGAGCCGCCTGGTGGGCTCAGTCGGTGTACTCGTGCACGATGCGTCCCGCCGCGATCTCGCCCGCGAGCCACGTGCCGGTCTCCCACGTTCCGTTGTTGTACCAGACCCACAGGTAGCTGTCGGGCGGGGTCTGCCCGGAGCCCCAGGTGGTGATGGCTCCGAGAGTCGCGACCGGCTTGATGGACTTGGCGTGCCCGTCGGTGAAGCCCCAGTTCGATTGGCCGTTGTGGGTCGTGATGAGGCCCTTGTTGTCGGGGTCGAACCAGATGCGCCCGAAGATGTAGTCGTTCTGGACGATGTCGACGTCGCCCCACCACTCGCGATCCTCGCCGATCAGGATGATCGAGGCCGGGCGCGGGCACGAGGCCAGCTTGCGGTTGCCGTCGTCGAGCCGGTAGGCGTAGTTCTGGCCGTAGCTGCGGCGGATTCCCGCGTATTCGTCGATGTTGAAGCAGCACATTCCCTCATCCGGCTTCTCATAGGTCGGACAGATGTAGATCTGCGCGTTCTTCGTGTACGGCAGGCAGGTGTAGCGCCAACTCATAGCGTTTTCACCGCTGCCATTGTGCGGCGCGACGTCGTTGGGGGTCACGCCGTAGCGGAAGTCATGGATGGGAAGTCTCTCATCGTAGTCCTGCGCGTAGGAAAGCTGCGCGGTGCAGAGCTGTCGGACGTTGGACATGCACGAGGTCTGTCGCGCCTTCTCTCTCGCCTTCGCGAAAACAGGGAAGAGAATCGCGGCGAGGATGGCGATGATCGCGATGACGACAAGCAACTCAATGAGCGTGAAACCAATCGACCTCCGGGCGCCCACTCCGCAACACCTCCAGTGATGCTCCGTCGTGCGGCAGAGCCGCACATTGCGTCTTCGAGTGCGGCCCAGTGCTCGCCGCACCCATCACACCTCGTCGCAAGAGACAGCCTCACACCGGAAGAAGACAGATCGACCCGTTTGCCCCGTCGACGCAAACACACGCACAGCCCCACAAGCTGGAGTTCCCAGAGCCCCATTGCCTCCCACGCCACACCGAATGCGACCCGCCGCGCGAGCCTCAGGGCCGCCTCGGAACCTCACGGACTCTTTCGACGCGCACTGCGGCGCTCCTCCACGCGTTCCGTAACGGTTGCGCAATCCGTCGAGGATCGGCCCGCAAGCGGCGACCGGATGCGAGGCGCGGCCGTCGCGCGGCCGACCAGCATCCAGGCGAACGCAGTCGCGGCCTCATCTGTAGGCTGGCGCGCCACACGTTGGTTGGTGGTGTGTGAGCCCTTACTCCCCCGGTATGGGGACGACGTTCTCCGCGGGGATCTCGATCGTTCCGGCTTCGAACTCCTCGGCGGTGGGCTGGAGGGTCAGATTGTAGAGGTCGGGGGCGGCGTTGGGGTCGCCCATGATCTGGTTCCAGGTGACGGTCTTTCCGGTGTAGGCGGAGATGCGGCCCATCACCGCGGAAGCGCTCGACTCGGCGACGGCGCGGGCCATGTCGACCGGCGTCGCCCCGGCGACCTGGTAAAGCACGCGAAGCTGCTCCTGGAGATGGTCGGCCTCCCCTTGGGGCAAGTCGGCGGGCATGGGCGGGTTCCGCGGAGTCGGGTGGTCGGAGCCGCTCGAGGTCCCGCGCTCGTAGACGAACTCCTGCCCGTCCCAGTTCGCGCACCCGTTCACCTGCCGGCACATGGAGTGGATGTGCAGGCCCTCGCCGTAGTCGAAGTCCACGCTGAAGAAGTCGTACATGTCGCCTGCGTTCCGGCGAGCACGGCCGCCAAACCCCGTCGCGCTTACCGGGACGCGGCCGCAGAACCAGTTGGCGGTGTCGATGTTGTGGACGTGCTGCTCGACGATGTGGTCGCCCGATAGGCACAGCCAGTTCTGCCAGGAAGCGACGAGGTCATCCGCGTTCTTCGGGTTGATCGGCTGGGTGTGGAACATGTGGCCGATGCAGAAGGAGACGCGCCCGCCGTACAGCTTCCCAAGCTGGCCCTCGACCGCAAGCGCCTGGTGGGTCTTCCAGTAGTTCCAGTCGTGCCGGCGCTCGGTGCCGGAGATCACGGAGAGGCCCTTCCGAGCGGCTTCCTCGCCGGCGGCGATCACCCTCCGGCAGCCAGGCGGATCGACGGCCACGGGCTTCTCCAGAAAGACGTGCTTGCCCGCCGCGACGGCGGCCTCGAGGTGCAGCGGTCGAAAGAGCGGCGCCTCGACGAGATACACGGCGTCAGCCTCGGACTCCATCACCCCGTGGTAGCCGGCCACGCCGCCGAAGCACTGATCCTCGGGCACGCCGAACTGCTGGCCGGCCTGGAGCGCCCGCTCACGGAACCAGTCCGCGAGCGCGACCACCTTCACGTCGAGCCCGAGCTTCGGGGCGACCTGGAGCGCCCCGACGAGAGCCCCCCGCCCCCTCCCGCCGCAGCCGATGAGGGCGAGGCGGACGGTCTTCGGATCCCCGCCCTGAGCCTGAACGCCTTGCGCGAGCCCCAGCAGCATTCCCGCGCTGAGAGTCGTCTGCATGAAACCCCGCCGCGTAACCTCGCCCATCTCCATCCGGATCACCCCTCGAGTCGTCGGCGCGCCCTCCGCTCGGTCTGTGGCGTCTCTGCCAGCGGGCGGTCGTGCTGGAGGTAGTGTTCCCGACCCGTGGGAGGGCTCCTGCCCCGGCCGAGCGGAC
>CAZCER010000184.1:0-3464 GCA_964497385.1 uncultured Armatimonadia bacterium
GGTCAGGGGACTCCGTCCCAGCGATCCGCGGATGGGAGGCCGGACTGGCGCATCAGGTTCACGCGCGGCGGCGTGCGGGGTTCGCAGGGATCCTCCTCCGCTTCGCCCGACTCGCGGGTCGGCCCGTCCTCGCCGACGCTCTCGGGAGGGTCCTCGGTTCCGGACTCGGGCGCGGGTTCGGGCTCCGGCGGGCTCTCCACGGGCTGAGCCCCGGTGTGGGCAAGGTCCAGATGCACGATGCTCGCTCCCGCAGCGCCGCTCTCGGCGAGGCCGACGTCGGCGGGAAGCTGCGAGGCCCCGTTCGGGGAGGGCGCTCGGGCGCCGTTGAGGGCGGACGCGTCCACGATGGTCGGCGCGCGCCAGGAGGGACGGCGCGCGCCTTGGATCTCCTCGACGAGTTCCTCGAGGCCGATGTCGATCGGCTCCTCGAAAGGCAGGTCCGCCTGGCGCTGATCGCGCGCGTCGGAGGCCGCGGTCCTGCTCGGGGCGCCGGGACCTGCGTCAAGGCGCTGGAGGATCTGCTCGGAGAGCGCCTTGGGCACAAGCAGGACCATGCCTTCGCTCTGATCGGTCCACGAGGGATGGACCCGGACGGCGCTCCAGCCGGCGGGCTGGGATTCGGGATAGGGCGCGCCCGCTCCCGCACCCGCGTCGGCGCTCACTCCTTGGGGGGGAGGGATGGAGTACACGACCTCCTCGAGCGTCGTCTCTCCCTCCAGGGCGAGTTCGACGCCCATCTCAAACATCGATCCCATCCCCTCGAGGCGCGCTTGGGCCCGAATCTGATCCTCGCGGGCGCTCGAGGCGATGAGCTGACGAACCATGTCGCTGATCGGCATCATCTCATACACGACGGTGCGCCCGGAGTAGCCCGTTCGACCGCACGCGTCGCATCCCACGCCGCGCAGGAAGGGCCCCGGCGCGCTGAGGCCGGTCTCCTGACCTCCGCGCCGGAGGATCGTGGGCGTCGGCGCGTACTCCGTTCGGCAGGCTCGGCAGTTCGCGCGGATGAGCCTCTGCGCCATCACCAGCACGAGCGAGGAGGCCACGAGATAGGAGTCGATGTCCAGATCCTTCATGCGCGTGATCGTGCTCGGCACATCGTTTGTGTGCAGCGTCGAAAGCACCAGATGTCCGGTGAGCGAAGCCCGCATGGCGATCTCGGCGGTCTCGGGGTCGCGGATCTCGCCCACCATGACGACGTCGGGGTCCTGCCGGAGGATCGAGCGCAGTCCGGAGGCGAACGTGAGCCCCGCGGCCTCGTTGAGTTGCACCTGGTTGATGCCGGCGATGAAGCGCTCGATCGGGTCCTCGATGGTGACGATGTTGCGCGTCACGTCGTGGAGGTACAGCAGCGAGGCGTAGAGCGTGGTCGACTTGCCGCTTCCGGTCGGGCCGGTGACGAGAACCGTCCCCTGGGGACGGTCGAGCGCGTCGGTGAGGCGCTCGACGTCGGCCGGTCGAAAGCCGCACTCCTCCAGGCTCGAGTGCCCCGCGTCGCGGTCGAGAATCCGCAGCACGACTTTCTCGCCGAACGACGTCGGCAGCGTGCTCACGCGGAGATCGACGGCGCGGTCTCCGAACCGGGCGCGGATGTGCCCGTCCTGCGGCTGCCGCTTCTCGGCGATGTCCATCTCCGCCATGATCTTGATCCGCGAGACCACCGGGGCCTGGACCGTCGCCGGCAGATGGACGCTCTCGCGGAGCTTGCCGTCGACGCGGTAGCGCACGTCGAGGTGCTGGGGCGTCGGCTCGATGTGGATGTCGGAGGCGCCGGCGTCGATGCCGTTCGCGATCAGGGTCGAGACGATCTGGACCGCGGGAGCGGCGTCCTCCCAGGTGGAGTCGCCCGCGACGTTCGTCTCCTCGTGGGTCTCCACGATCGTGAAGTCATCGCGCGTGCCGAGCTGGCTGACGAGCGCCTCCATGCGGTCCGTGCGCCCGAGGCACGCGTTGAGGGAGTCGATGATGGCGCTCTCGGCCGCCACGACCGGCTCCCAACGGATCCCGGTCGTCTCACGGACGAAGTCGAGCGTGCGGAAGTCGAGCGGGTCGCTCATCGCGAGCACGGGACCACGCGCCGCCGAGCGCACTGGGGCGCAGGCGTGCGCCTGGAGGTAGCCATAGGGCATTCGGCGCGCGGCCTTCTCATCCACCTCAAGGAGGGCCTCGCCAAGGTGCGGTAGGTCGAGGTGCTCCGCCAGAGCGGCGGCGAGTTGCTGATCCGTAACGAAGCCAAGCTGAATCAGCGTCGTGCCCAGGCGCGCGTTTCGCATCCGCGCGACGGAGAGCGCATCTTGGAGAGCGCTCTCCGCAAGGATGCCCGCATCAATCAGGATCTCGCCGATTCTCCGACGCATCTATCCCCCCGCACGATCTATCGTGCGCCGGGGAACGGCGGATCGCAACGTCGGGCGAGCCCCTGAGGGCGGCACGGCGCGGAGCGCCGTGCCGTTCACCGTGCTCTAGTCGCTGCCTGCGACGGGCGTCCGTGTTCCGTAGCGCTGACGGAAACGCTCGACTCGGCCCTCAGTGTCCACGATCTTCTGCTTACCCGTGTAGAAGGGATGGCACTGCGAGCACAGATCGAGCTTCATGCTGGACACGGTCGCGCGCGTCGTGAACGTGTTCCCGCAAGCACACGTCACCGCACACTCTTCGTACTTGGGGTGAATCTGCTTCTTCATCGTTTCCACCTCTGCCGCCGGGAGGCCCGGCGGATAGTCGCGAAACGATAGTATAGCGAACCGCGTCCGTGGCTGTCACTATGCTCAAAGGCCAAATTGGCCGGCTGGTTCGGAACTTCAGCCGCCAAGGGGCCGCCTGCGCCCGTCGGCGTACTCCGCCCACGGCGCGTCGGCCGGCGCCGTGGCCTGTGCGCCCGCCGGGGGGACCGCCGCTCGAAGCCGCGCCAGCACGTCCTCCCAGTCGACGATCTCCCACACCGCCTCCACAAAGTCCGCTCTGCGGTTCTGGTACTTCAGGTAGTAGGCGTGCTCCCAGACGTCGATCACCAGGAGCGGGACCACGCCCTGAACCGTCCAGTTCTGGTGCTTCTCCGCCTGCAGGACCATGAGGCCGCCCGTCAGAGGATGGTACCCCAGAATCCCCCAGCCGCTCGCCTCGACCGCCTTCGTCGCCGCCTTCATCTCCGCCGCCATCGCCTCCGGCGAGCCGAACGACCGCGCGGCAAGGTTCGCCAGGTCCTCGGGCATGGGCTTCCCGCCGGGCGTCAGATTCCGCCAAAACATTGTGTGAAGCACGTGGCCGGACAGGTGGAACGAGAACTGCCGCTCCCAGTGGGTGGTCTCCGAGGCCGGGCGTTTGCCCTCACGGATCTCCGTAAGCGCGGCCGTTGCGTCGTTCGCGCCTTTCACATAGCCGGCGTGATGCTTGTCGTGGTGGAGGCCCATGGTGGCCCCGTCCATGACCGGCTCGAGCGCCGAGTAGTCGTACGGGAGATC
>CAZCER010000184.1:3474-8557 GCA_964497385.1 uncultured Armatimonadia bacterium
GCGTAAGCGTTGGCCGGAGAGCCTTCGGCGGGACCCCATTGGGCTGTCGCGGCCCCGGCCGCGAGCGTCCCAAGTCCAAGCGAGGCGAGTAGGTCTCTCCGATGCATGTGTCGCGCGCTCCTCTCGTTCGGCGCCGTCCCGACCCTCTTCCTTGGCTCCTCGCGCCTCGCGCCCTCCATTGTCGGCGTGCGCGCGACGCGCCCGCTCGGACCAACGCGTCCCCGGCTGGACGTCCCGTTGGCCACGGCGGTAAGCTACGTCCTTGGCCCCCGCGCGCCGACGAGGCCGTTCGGGCGGTCGGACCGTCTCGGTCCGAGCCCATTCGGGTAGTCGGACCGTCTCGGTCCGAGCCTAGTCGGGTAGTCGGACCGTCTCGGTCCGAAGAGCACAGTCAGTGGTGGTGTACGGATGTCGTTTCTCTGGAAGCGCAAAGTCGACAAGACCCTCGGCGGCCTGGAGGCCCGGATGGGAGGGCAGTTCCCGCCCGAACTCACAGCCATCCTCGAGGTTGCGGAAGGGCTCCGGCTCGGGCCCTGCCGGTTCTCTTCGCCCGAGGCGATCGCCTCGCTTCTTGGGCGCGTTACGGGTTGGCCGCCCGAGGTCATCCCCTTCGCCATCACGGGCCCCGACTCGTACGGCCTGATGCGCGTGCCCGGCGAGCCCCCGACCGCGTGGCCGGTCGTACTGGCACTCGGGCAGCCGCCGAACATCGTCCCTGTCTCGAGCAGCTTCCGCACGTTCCTCTTCTACCTGGCGCTCCAGTTCGAACCGAGCGCAAGCGACGGCAAGGACATCGATCTCGCGCGGAAGACTCTCGTGGGCCTCGGCGTGCCCGAGCGCCTCTTCACCCAGAACGTGCCGGGGCCGATGATGCCCGAGGAGCTCCTGAACTACGACAAGAACGCGCTGGCCGCCCGATGCGTGATGGCCCTCCGGCGCGCGAGTGGCTCCGACATACAGATGGCCGTCAAGGGGCTGCTGGGCCTTGCCAAGGAAGCCCCCTGGTGGGGCGCCCCGCACTACCTCATGGGCCGCCTGTTCCGCTTCCGCGACGATGTGCGGAACGCCTGCGGATGCTACTGGAACGCGATCGAGCGGCCCTGCTGCCACAGCGGCTTCTCGAGCCGCGCGGGCTACGGGGACATGGGGATCGGCGAGAATGCCGAGGCCGACGCGGTCGCGTACCTGCGCGAGCACGAGGACGCGCTCCCTGCCCCCGTCCGCTCCCACTTCCGGTGGCAGGCCCTGCGCGATCCCGCCGGAGCGACCGACCCCGAGCGGAGACTTGAGATCGCGAGGCAGTACATGGCCGCCGGCGGCGCGGAGCGCGCTCTGTGGGCGCTTCTCGACGCCGTGTACTTGGCGAGAGGCGAGCCCGCGAAGGCCGAGAGCGCCCTCCATGAAATGGGCGCGGCGTACGAAAGCCTTGGCCGCAACTACGAGGCGTGGGTGTGCCTTGCCGGCGTGCCCCGGGCGTCCGGAAACTACAACGTCTAGGACGAGGTCGCGAGTTCCGCGATGAGGCAGTCGCCCACCCGCGCGCCAATGTCGCGGTACTCAGCCGGGCCGAGAAGCACCCCGTCCGCCAACGCGTAGGGGATCTCCAGCCCCAGGGCGCACACCCCGAGTTCATCGCGCGCGTACTCCGTGAGGCGCGAGGTCTCCCAGCGCGACGGGTAGTCGGCCACCCGCGCGAACGGCTCGGCGGCGTACCGGCTCGAGAGCGCCGCCCCGATCGCGTCGGCCCAGCGGAGCGCGTCGCGGTGGTGATCGAGGCATCGGCTGATTCGGGGAACGAAGCTGTACACCCCTGCGGCCTCGCAGGCGCCCGGCGCGTGCAGGTCGATCACCAGCGCCGGTTTGCACCGATACTGCCACCGCCCGAGGTCTTGCTGCATCGTGAGCGTCTCGTGCCGCATCGGCGACACGCCCCACGCACGGTTCACGTCGTACGGAAACGCGTCCTTGCCGTAATCGCCCCGCTCGACGCCGTCGATGTCCGCGAAAGGAACCGCCCAGGTGACGGGCGCGTTCGCCCTGCGCTCGGCGAGGCGCCGCAGCAGCCCATCGAGAACCCAGGAACCCGGCGTCTCGCCGGAGTGCTGTCGCGCCACGATGTAGACCCCCGGGCGCTCGTTGTTCGGATGACCGTAGTCATTGGCGAGTCGGGCGATCGTGCGGCCTTCCTGGCTCACCCCGATCACGTCCGAGCGCCAGGCTCCCGCGCACTCCGCAAGGGCGGTCTCTAGTTCCGGAAGACCGTACGGGTAGCAGAAGGCCACATCGAGCGCGCTTGCCGGGGGCGGAAGCGTCCAGACGAGTTGACGGCGCCCATCCGGAAGCTGCAGCGTCTCCCCGGAGGGCAGGCGCCGCCAGTCCTCGCCGGCGGAGCGAATCACCGGCCGGATGTTCTCGAGTCGCGAGGCCCCCAGGAGCGTGTCGACGCACGAGAGCGTCAGATGCAGCGGGCGGTCGTCGAGCGCGGAGTCCTCGGGCACGACGCGGAAACAGAACCAGAGCCGCTCCGGCCCTCCGTGCGGGTGCGCCGTGAACGCGACACGGACGCAGCTCGCCTCCTCCGTCACCGACACGCCCGTGACGTTCCCGTGCGGCACTGCGGCGTCGACGCGCACGCTCATCCGTGTTCGCCCCTTCGCTTCCCCCGCTCGCTCGCGGCCCGGGCTCGACCTCGCAACACACGTAACTTCCTCTCCACTCCGCCAATGCCCTTCGCGAGGTAGGCCCGGGCGGGGCCTTCGCCGAACAGAGCGACAGGCGCCGGAGAAGGCGCCCTACGGAGGGCGCATGGCAAGCGGCTCGTTGCGGCTCAGGCTCTTCTTCATCCACTACGCCGCGATCCTCGCGGTCGGCGCCTACTGGGTGCAGCTCGACTTCGTCCGGGAGCGCATGGCTCACCCTTCCCACGTCACGTGCTTCTACGTCCTCTGCGCCGTTACGCTCGGCTACTGGTCGGTGCGCGCCTACTTCGAACTCCGGCGCGGGCTGTCGCCCTTCTGGGAGTGGGCCGCCCTGGTCGCCGACGTGATCGTCATCACGATCGCCGTGCACCTCACCGGAGGCATCCGCAGCGAGGCCGCGCTCCTGTACTTCTGGCCGATCGCGACCTCGTCCATCCAGCGTCGGTGGCAACGGACGCTCGCGGCCGGTCTCCTGAGCGCGGGCCTCTACGTCGCGGTGGCTCGCCACTGGGAGGGCTACACGCTCTACCAGTACCAGTCCATGCTCGCCACCCGCGTTTTCATCATCCTGATAGCGACCTCACTCGCCATCTCGTTCGCGGTCGCGGAGGCTGGACGCGTCGAGGAACTCACCCGCCTCCGGGAGCGCGTCGCCCTCGGCGACTATCGCGCGGGGCTCTCGCGGGAGATGCATGACGGGATCCAGCACTACCTCGCCCATGCCGCGATGCGCCTGGAACTCGCCGGACGGCTCATCGAGTCAGACCCCGCGGCCGCCGCGCGCATGGCCGTGGACCAGCGGCTCACGATCCGCCACGCCGCGGACGAACTCCGCTATCTCGTGCGGCAGCTCCGGTCCCAGGCCGTCGAGCGCCTCGGCTTCGTCGCGGCGGTGCGGAGGCATCTCGAGTCGCTGCGAGAACACACCGATCTCGACGCCCTGCTGACCGTGGAGGGAGACGAGCGGGCGCTCCCGCCCGCCGTTGAGTTAGCCGCCTTTCGGATCGTCCAGGAGGCCTTGACGAACACGGAGAAGCACGCCAAAGCGTCGCGCGTCGAGGTTCGGCTTCGGTACGAGCCGGAGGCGTTCGAATGCTCGATCCTGGACGACGGCGTCGGCTTCGACCGGGAGGCGATCCGTGAGGCCGCATTCGGCGGGGTCGGGCTGGAGAGCCTCACCGAGCGCGCCGAGGCGATCGGCGGCGAGATTCGGATCGAGTCGGCTCCCGGCGAGGGCACGCGCGTCCGTTTGATGTGTCCGCGGAAGTGAGGTGAGATGTCGCATGCCCAAGATCCGACTGCTGATCGCTGAGGACGAGACCGTACTCCGGCACGCGCTCGCCACGCTGATCGACGCCGAGGCTGACATCCAGGTCGTCGGACAGGTCGGAAACGGCGAGATGGCCGTCATGCACGCACGGGATCTCAAGCCCGACGTCATCCTCATGGACATCAACATGCCCAAGATGACGGGCATCGAGGCCGCGCGGATGATCTGCGGCGAGATGCCCGAGACGAAGATCGTGATCCTCACCGTCTACCACGACGATGACAACGTCTTCGACGCGATCAAGGCGGGCGCGATCGGGTACGTCCTGAAAGACGCCCCGCCCGAGCAAACGATGGAGGCGATCCGCGCGGCCGCGCGCGGGGAGGGTTTCCTTCACCCAAGCCTCGTGAGCCGCGTCATGGGCGAGTTCGGCCGCATCAGCCGCATGCGCTCCGCGGCGAAGGAGACGTTCGCCGAACTCACTCGACGTGAGATGGAGATCCTTGAACTCCTCGGCGAGGGCCGCCGCAACCGCGAGATCGCGGAGAAGCTCTTCATCAGCGAGAAGACCGTCAAGAACCACATCTCGAACATTCTCTCGAAGCTGCAAGTGAACGACCGCACCGCCGCCGCCGTGCTCGCGAGCAGGCACGGGCTGACCGACAAGGCGTAGCCACCCCGACACCTCGGAAGGACGACCCTACCCAATGCACGACACGCCACGCCTGAGAGCCCACATCATCAGCCACACCCACTGGGACCGGGAGTGGTACCGCCCGTTCCAGGTCTTCCGCGCGAAGCTCGTGGATGTGATGGACGAACTCGTCGAGGTCATGGAGGCCGAGCCCCGCTACGCCTACTTCCACCTCGACGGCCAGACCATCGCCCTCGACGACTACCTCGAGATCGAGCCGGCGAACCGCGAGCGGCTGGAGCGCCTGACTCGGTCGGGCCGCATCCTTGTGGGCCCTTGGTACGTCCAGCCCGACGAGTGGCTGCCCTCCGGCGAGGCGCTGGTGCGGAACCTCCTGCTGGGCACGCGCGACGCCGCCAAATGGGGAGAGCCGCTCCGCGTGGGCTACCTCGTCGATATGTTCGGACACACGGGGCAGAC
>CAZCER010000185.1:0-8551 GCA_964497385.1 uncultured Armatimonadia bacterium
GTAGGCGTTCCGGCCCTGCTCGGCGAGCGCGGCGTCGGGGACGAGAATCCGCACGGTGAAGTCGGGCGGCGCGCCCTCGCGCTCCATCTCGGTTGTGCCGTGGCCTTCGACCTCGGGTCCGCTGCCAGCGGCGCCGCCGCCCGTCACGGTGGCGTAGAAGAGGCGTTTGGTCCCGGCGGGCACCTCGCCGCGTTTCTCGGCCAGGACGGCCACGTGGGCGACCCCTTGAGGGTCGATCGCGAGGTTCAGGTCCTCGCTGCCGATGGACCTGAACGCGGCGGCCTCGGTATCCGTGCCCGGGCGCAGCAGTGGGATCGCCTGCCCGAGGCCATCGGGGCCGACCCATCGGAACAGCAGATGCGTCTCGCCCTTCACGTTGGCGTAGAGCAGCAGCCCGACGGCGCCGGTTGCGTTCGAGACCAGCCGGTGGTGACGGCTGCCCGCTCCGGCTGGCTCGTCGATTGTCTCCACACGCCACGCGCCCTCGGTCGTCGCCCCGATCGGCGCCGAGGCGACCTTCACGGAGTTCCGCTCGCTCCAGGCCGCCACCACGCGCTGGCGGGGCCAGTCGAGGGCGAGTTCGAGGCCCGCCCCCGACGTGGGAAGAGGCGTCGTCCACTCGGCCCGAGGCGTCGTGGGCGTCCCGGTCCATGCGCCTTCGACAAGGGGATCCCCATCGGACGCCAGGGAGGCCGTGACCGGCACTCCGCGGCTCGAGGCGAGGAGATGGATCGCGCCGTTCGCGTCGGTCATCACGGGGCTGATCGGGCGCTGCGCGATCTCGAACGGGAGCCGCGCGGTGACCCACTCGCCCGCTCGCTTCTGGAGACACCGGAAGCGCGTTGTGGTGTAGACGACGAGCGGCTCCCCTTGCGGGTCCACGGTCACGCCGCACGTCGAGAGCCCTCCCACTGTCTCACAGAGCGCCTCGGGCGCCGACCACGCGCCATTCGCCCAGCGCCAGTAGTACACCACCCCGTAGTGCGTCGCGACCAGATGGAACTCCCCCGCCGGCCCTGCCGCGAGGCCGCGCAGATGGAGCGTGGACGCGAACCTGCCGAGTTCGGGCATCGGGATCGCGTCACAGGTCCATGTCTCGCCTGTCTTGAGCGCGCTGTAGGGTACGATGTCGTCCTCGGCGTTGCGGGCCTTGTAGACGATCATCACCCGGCCCTGGGAGTCGAGCGCGACCGCGGTCGGCTGGTAGATGGCTGACTGGTCGAGCGGGCTCGCGATCGAGAGCACGGAGCCCACGGCCTGCGCGCATGCGGGCAACGGCGCGACCACCGCGAGGAGCAACGAGAGACCCAGGAGTCGCAAAGCCATGCGATCATCACGCCCTATCGGACCGCGCTCTCGGAACCGTCCCAGGAGGGCCGTTCTCGCCGGTTCGACAATGTCCTCCGGCGCGAGGCCGCAGGTTCGGGCCGCCCGGTGACATGTACGCGGTGGGGAGGGCCTCGATGGCGAGAGGCAGGTGGAAGCGATGTCCGTGGTGACAAGGAAGACTGGAGCGGCGGCGGTGCTGCTCGCGGGGGCGCTCGGGTTCGCGGCGTGGGCGGGTCTCGCGCAGCGGGCGCGGTCCTCGGACGGAGAGGAACAGACGGCGATGCCGACGGCAAGCGAGAGCGAGAACTGGCGCGAACTCACCCCCGACGAGGAGCGCGTCATCGTGCACAAAGGCACCGAGCGGCCCTTCACCGGGGAGTACAACGGCTTCTTCGAGGACGGGGTCTACACGTGCCGCCGGTGCGGGGCGATGCTCTACCGCTCGGAGGACAAGTTCGCCTCCCACTGCGGCTGGCCGTCCTTTGATCTCGAGCTGCCTGGCGCCGTGACCCGCACGCCCGACGCGGACGGCGTCCGGACGGAGATCACCTGCGCGAACTGCGGAGGGCATCTCGGGCACGTGTTTGTCGGGGAGAGGCTCACCGAGAGGAACACGCGTCACTGTGTGAACTCCGTTTCGCTCCAGTTTGTGCCCGCGGAAGACGTGCGGTACGGGCGTGCGCTCTTCGCCGGCGGGTGCTTCTGGGGCGTGGAGTACTGGTTCGAGCGCGAGCCGGGGGTGCTCTCCGCCACGAGCGGCTACTCGGGCGGGACGTACGAGAACCCCAGCTACCAGGACCTCCATTCGCTCGACACGGGCCACGCCGAGACCGTCGAGGTACTGTACGACCCGGTGCGGGTGTCCTATGAGACGCTCGCGAAGCTCTTCTTCGAGATCCACGACCCGACCCAGATGAACCGCCAGGGCCCCGACGTGGGCCGGGAGTACCGCTCGGCGGTGTTCTACCTCGACGAGGAGCAGAAGACAATCGCCGAGCGGCTCGTAGCCGAACTGCGCGAGCGAGGGCTCGACGTCGCCACGGAGATCGCCGAAGCGGGGACCTTCTGGCCGGCCGAGGACTACCATCAGGACTACTTCACAAGCCGCGCCGCCACGCCGACGTGCCACCAGCGGAGGAGCCTCTGGTAGGCGTGAACGCACCTCCTGGACTCGGGTAGTCGGGTCGTCTCGACCCGAGCAGACCGCAGTGACAGGCAGGGAGGTCTGCCCCACGGGGGAGGGCGCGCCGTGAGACGCGCCGTCTACCCGTCCCCGACGGCCCTCCTGAGCATGACAAGCACCTCGCCGCGCGTGGCGGGCTCGCCGAGGCGCGTGCCGTCCGAGACGCCGCGCTCGCGCGCCCACTCCGCCGCCTCGGCGAGGGTCTGTTCCCACTCCGTCGGGCCCGGCGGCTCCGCGGCCTCCCAGTCGTCCGGCGCAGCGAGCCCGGCGTAGGTGTGGATGGCGGTCGCGAGGGCTTTGGCCGCGCGGTCGTAGTACCCCTCGGATCGGATGATCGCGAGGTCCTCGGCGTTCGTCATGAACATGCACTCAACGAGCGCCGCGGCGTCGGTGACCGCCCAGTTGTCGCCGCCACGGAGCACGCCGAGTTGGTTTCCGAACCAGTCCGAGGCCGGCGCCCCGTAGGAGTAGGGGACACCGAACTCCGCGTGGCAGGCCGCGGCGAGCGCCGTCGCGAGGGCCTTGCCCTTGGGGGCGCGCTCATCGTGGTAGAAGCCGTGACAGCCGCGCATCTCGGGCTTCACCGAGCCGTCGTGGTGCACCGAGACGAAGACGTCGGCTTTCTGGGCGGCGGAGAAGCGCCCGCGGTCGCCCGGCGAGAGCGCGCGCGTCCAGTCGCACTCGCGGCGCGTCAGGATCACGGTGTGGCCCTGGCCGAGAAGCAGCTTCTCGAGCCGGAGCGCGACCTCGAGGTTCGCCTCATGCTCGGGCAGATCGCCTCCCGCCGTCCCCGTGTCGCGCTTGCCGTCGGCGTTCAGGGTCCCGTGGCCGGGATCGAGCACGACCTTGAGCCTCCGGTCGGCCGGTGGGTTCGCGGCGTCCTCCGCGGCGTAGTCCTCGGGCCAGCACTCGAGCCCGAACGCGCGCAGCCTCCGCTGGGCCTCCATGCTCGTTGTGTACCGGAGGCAGTCGGCCGAGACCTGGTTCGCGGGAACGATGGCGTCGGTCCCGCGCGTGACGGGGATGCCGGGGTGGTAGAGGTCGGACTCACCAAGGCCGCGCAGGGCCTCGGGCAGCGGAGGGGCGGCCTCCGCGAGGTCGGTGGGAAGCGGGTCGCCGCGGTAGAGGAACCGGAACCGGGCTCCACAGCCGAGGAGCTGTCGCTCGGGTCCGAACCACCCGTCGCGCCTGGGGCCTTCGTCGGTCTTGTCCACTCCGCAGAGGTAGAAGAGCTTCCACGCATCCCCCTCGTTGGCAAGGCGGCCGCGCGCGCCAGGCGGAAGCAGGCTCCGCTGCTCCTCGGTCATGGGGGGGAGGTCGCGATAGTGGGGGAGAGCGCCGTCCCAGGCGTACGTCAGGGCGGTCTGCTCGAGTTCGATGCGGGTCACAAGCAGCTTGGCCGAGACGCGACACAGGCGGGCCGCCCGATCGATGGCCTCGGCCGCTTCGGGCCAGACTCGAAGCAGACCGGGCGCATGGCTCTCGAGCCAACCCGCAGGGAGCGGCTGGTAGTCGGAAACCCAGCAAGACGGGACGATCAGGAGGCGGTTCATGGGTGGTCCCCTTCCTCTCGCGCGCGGGAGAAGCCACGGTCCGCCACGGCCCCGGCGCACGCCGCCGGTTGTTCCGCAGCGCCCGCGGAGCCCCCTCCCCGCCGCGGCATGCCGCTGGCTTGGTCTGGATGCAAACAAACGTTCGTTATTGTAGGAGGGGCCCACACCGGTGTCAATAGGCTGTTCGTGGCAGGGACCGGACGGCGGCTCCGTCCGAGACAGACCTATCCGATGGGCGAGACAGGGGTGTGCGATGACGGGCTGGTTTCGGCAGCGCGGACTCACGGCGGCCGTGGCGGTGTGGGTGCTTCTCCCGATGAGCGCGGGGCTGTGCCAAGACGACGGCCAGGGGAGCATCGTCGGCTCATGGCTCACGCGAGCCGACGGCTTCGAACTACGCTTCGAAGCCCGTCCGGACGGCACATTCACGCGGGTGATGCGCACGGCGGAGGGCGAGGAGACGACGACCGGGACGTATGAACTCGAACGCGGCATCCTCACCGTGACGGGCGAGGACGGCGAAGTGGTCCGATTCCACTGCGCTTTCCAGGGTCCGGACACGATCACGATCCTCGCGGACGACGGGACCGGGGTCCGCATGGAACGCCAGGCGCCCGCTCAGCCCGGCGGAGCCCAGCCTGGGGTGGGTGCGCAACCGGGAGGTCCGGCCCTGCCCGGAGCGGGCCAGACGCCCGGAGCGTTGGCGCCACCGTTCCCGCTGCCGGCCGCGCCCGGCGGGCGCATTGTGTTCACGAAAGCGGTGATGACGCGGCTTATCGCCGGCGGGATGGACGAGACCGCTCCATTCTCCAAGCTCTTCGTGATGGGCGCGGACGGCTCAAATCCGCAGCCGTTTCTCTTCGGCGACGCGACCACCACGGTGAGAGAGCCGCACTGGACCTGGGACTACAGCCGGCTCGCGTTCAGCTCCGACTACCAGTCCGAGCGGTCCGCCTGCGTCCACGACTCGTTCTTCTGCGCGACCGACGGCTCGCCCGCCGTGCGCATCACCGGGAACGAACTCCGCGGCCCGGCTCCGCTCGGCTACGGCGCCGTGATGGGCCTCATCCAGGACAACACGAAGAGCGACCAGTGGCAGCTTGATCGTCCGAGCGCCGCGATCAACATCACGGCACAGGGCGCGAACGCGATCGTGCACCCGGGCGAACTCGAGAACATCGACATCGTGAACAAGGACACCCAGGACAAGCTCCGCGAGGAGTCCATGCGCCGCTTCTACATACCCCACGTTGCTGCAGGGCAGAACGTCTGGGTCAAGGTGTGGGTGAACCGGAACATGGGCCATCTCCTCTTCTGCAACGTCCAGCCCGGGGAGGTAACGGACGTGGGCAACGCGCAGGTGAATGAGTGCAACTACGCCTCGTCGCGCCCCAACATCACTCCGGACGGGCGCTACTGCGTGGGCATGGGTCAGATCCTCTCCACCGATCCGAACGCGAAGACCAACGCGGCGGGTGTGGAGACGAACATGGCGCAGACGGGCGGCGCCGAGAGCATCACGGTTACCGACATGGCGACCGGAACGCTGATCGCGAGCGTCGACCCTCTGAAGATGCGCGCGATCTCGGCTAAGGATCCCGCGATCGGCCCGGACGGACGGAGCGTCGCCTGCTCAGTCGGCGAGCCCATGCTCGAGAACCTGACGATCCTCGACCTGCAGGGGATCATCGGCGGCAACCCACAGCCGCGCGTGCTCGTCCAGGGCGAGCGGATCTTCCCGAGCGAACTGAACGGCTTCCAGACCGCGAACATCGCCTGTGTCGGACCAGCCTGGTCGCCCGATGGCTCGACGATCGCGTTCACTCGGTTCGTGATGGGCACCGAGAACATCACCGGCGACGTCTGGCTTGTCGGCGCGGACGGCGGCGGGCTGAGACAGCTCACCCGAGTCGCGCCGAACCAGCTCGCGTGCCAGCCGTGCTTCTCTCCGGACGGGAGCCACGTGGCCTTCACGGTGCTCACCGGAAAGCTCGGAGCGTTCAAGATCGAGCACCTGCTCCTGATGCAGTTCACGGCGGACATCTACAGCATGGCCGTCGATGGCGCCAACCTGCGGCAGCTCACCATGGACGGCGTGTCGACGGAGCCGGCGTGGGGGCCTTAGGAGCGCCCGTGGCTCCGGTTGGCGGGAACGGGCGGCTCAGGCTACAATGCCGAGCATGATGACGGAACCCTATCCCACGCGACCCAGCGGCATCGTCTTCGTCGTCTCCGGCCCCAGCGGCTCGGGCAAGGGCACCGTCATCGGCCCCGTCACCGAGACGACCGAAGGGCTGCGCTACAGCGTCTCCGTCACGACCCGCAAGCCGCGCGAGGGCGAGGTCGACGGAGTCGAGTACCACTTCGTGACCGACCGGGAGTTCGACCGCCTCGTCGCATCGGACGGCTTCCTCGAGCACACCGAGTACGCGGGTCACCGGTACGGCACTCTCGCACAGCCGGTCATCGACTCCCTGTTCGGCGGCTACGACATGCTGCTCGAGGTGGAGATCGAGGGCGCAGGCAATGTGCGCGCCCGCATCCCGAACGCGGTGCTGATTCTTCTGATCGCCCCGAGCGCCGAGGAACTCCGGCGGCGCCTGGAGACGCGCGGCACCGAGACCAGTGAGCAGATCGCGGAGCGCGTCGCCGAGTACGGCGTCGAACTCAGCGGCTGGTCGCTCTATGACTACCTCATCGTGAACGAAGACGCCGAAACGGCGAGCGCGGACCTCGCGGCGATCGTGCGCGCGGAGCGCCTGCGCTGCCGGCGGCTCGATGTGCGGGGCTTCATCCGCTCGGCCTACGAGGGGGAGCCATGCAGCCCGTAAGCCTGCTCTCCGGCAAGACGGTCGTCCTCGGCGTCTGCGGCTCGATCGCCGCCTACAAGGCCTGCGAACTCGCCCGCTTGATGCTCAAGGACGGGGCCGAGGTCCGGGTCATCATGACCGAGTCGGCGACGCATCTGGTCGCGCCCCGAACGTTCTCCTCACTCACCCGTCATCCCGTCTCCGTCAACCCCTTCACCGACCCGACGCCCGCCCACATCGAGCACATCACTCTAGCGGAGCAGGCCGACGTCGTGGTCGTCGCCCCGGCGACGGCGAACACGATGGCCGAGCTTGCGACGGGTATCTGCGATGACATGCTCACTACGACCGTGTGCGCCACCGCGGCTCCGGTGGTGGTGGCGCCGGCCATGAACCCTCGGATGTGGGAGAACCCGGCCACCCGCCGCAACGCTCAGACGCTTGGCGAGATCGGCTACCGGCTTGTCGAGCCCGGCGAGGGCGAGATGGCGTGCGGGCACGTCGGCCGAGGGAGGCTCGCCGAACTCCCGACGATCCTCGCCGAGGCGGAACGCGCGGCGTCCCCGAAGCCGCTGGCGGGCAGGCGCGTTCTGGTCACGACCGGCGCCACGCGCGAGCCGATCGATCCGCTTCGCTTCCTCACGAACCGCTCGAGCGGCCTGATGGGCGTGGCCGTCGCGTACGAGGCGTGGCTTGCGGGCGCCGAAGTGACGCTGGTGGCCGGAGCGCTCGCGGTCGAGCCGATGTACGGACCGGAACTGGTGCGGGTGGAGACCGCGGCGGAGATGAACGCGGCGGTGCTCGACCGGGTCGCCGGCGTGGACGCGTACGTGGGCGCCGCGGCCGTCGCCGACTTCACTCCGGCCGCGACTGCGGATCAGAAGCTGAAGAAGAGCGGCCGGACGGAGCTGGAGCTGCTGCTCATTCCGACGCGGGACATCCTCGCCGGCGTGTGCGCGAGCCCCGACAGGCCTCGCCTCGTCGTGGGCTTCGCCGCGGAGACCGAGAGGGTGGAGGAGGGGGCGCGCGCGAAGCTCGAGGCCAAGGGGTGCGACTACATTGTGGCGAACCGAGTGGGCCCCGGCGGCGTGATGGGCGCACCCGACACGGAGGCGGTTGTCCTCGGACGGGACGGCGCGCAGGTCCGGATCGGCGGTCCCAAACGCGTCGCCGCCCGCGGTTTGGTGGAGATCCTGGCGAGTTCGCTCTAGCCGCCGCGGGCGGGCGGAGCGTAACATGGCGGTTCGGAAGGCAGCCCCCCGGCTTTGGGGGCGAGACGAGTGACAGGCCCCGCACGCATGGACGTCGGCGCGGAGACGCGCGGCTCGATGCGCGCCTGACGGAAAAGGAGCCGCTCGATGGTCGAAGCGGTACGCAAGCAGATCCTGACCTCGGAGTCCGTGACTGAGGGACACCCGGACAAGATGGCGGACCAGATCTCGGACGCCGTCCTCGACGCGATCCTCGCCGACGACCCGAACGGCCGCGTCGCCGTCGAGACGCTTCTTACGACCGGAGTCGCCGTCGTGGCCGGCGAGGTCACCACCACGTCGTACGTGGACGTGCCCGCCATCGTGCGGAACACCCTCGTCGAGATCGGCTATGACAGCACCCACCCGTACTTCGCGGGCCACACCTGCGGCGTGCTGGTGGCCATCCAGGAGCAGTCCCCGGAC
>CAZCER010000186.1:0-8263 GCA_964497385.1 uncultured Armatimonadia bacterium
GTCGCTCATCGTCTTCGCGCGTCAGCTTCCCGTGACCGCGGAGGCGCCCGAGCCGGGCGGCGAACTGGTTGCCTCCACGGACCCGGAGTGCGCGGGGGAGACGCGGCGGCTTGCGGCCTATCGTCCTGACGAGCGGATCGTCGGGTTCGCCTCGTCGCCGGTCGGCGACGTCGGCGCGGTCGTCACGGGCTCCGCGCGAGGCGACGGCCCGGTTCACCTGTCGCTCGTTCCGCTTGGAACGGAGGGCTCGCGCCGCCCGCTCTACGTGGGCGCCTCGGAGATCACGGGGCTGAGCTGGACCCCCGACGGGAAGTGCGTCTCCTTCCTCGCTCGACGCGGAGGCCACTGGCGAGCCGTCATGCTCTCGATCTCGGGTCGGCGGCTCGTGGACGCCGGCGAGGTCTTGCCCGTGGCTCCGACGATGCGGCCCAGGCCGCAGGCCGGGACCGACGCGGCCCCGCCGGCGGTCGCCGACCGCTAGTCGCCCCCTTCGCCGGCGGGCGCGCCTTGTGGCATAGTGGGGAGACGGATAGAGACCTCCTTGCGGCCGCGAGCGTCTATCTCCGTGCGCGTGCGCGCGTTCGGTTGCGCGTGCGTTCGCGCCGGGAGGTGACGGCGTGGCCCTATCGTTCGTCGCAACAGCGAGGCCGAGGGACATGGCGACGCCCATGGAGATCGAGGTGCTTGCCGACGCCGCCGCAGCGGGCGACCTCGACGCCTTCGACCGTCTCGTCCGCGAGCATCAGGCTCGCGTGCTGAACGTCGCGTTCCGCATGCTGAACGACCTGAGCGACGCGGAGGACGTCTGTCAGGACGTCTTCGTGAAAGCGTTTCGCTCTCTGCCGCGGCTCCGCGACCGCAGCCAGTTCCCGTCTTGGCTCGCGAAGATCACCGCGAACTGCGCAAGGGACGTGCTCCGGCGGCGGCGCCGCCGCGACGAGGTGCCGCTCGAGGAGGCCGCGGTTCCGGTCATCGAGGACGAGGCGCCCGAGTCGACCGAGGCGCGCGACATGCGGCAGGTCGTCCAGCGGCTCCTGATGGGGCTCCCCGAGAAGCACCGGATCGTCATCGTGCTCCGCGACATCGAGGGGCTCAGCTACGAAGAGATGGCGCGAGCGCTCTCCTGCACGGTCTCAAGCGTCAAGAACCGGTTGCACCGCGCCCGGCGGATCTTCCGCGAGCGCCTAGCGCCGTATGTGAGTGAGATTCACGGATGAAGCCGACCCGCCGACAACCAGCCACACGCAAGCACCGCATCGTCGCGGCGCTTCTCGACGCCTATCTCGACGGCGAACTCGCGCCGGCGAAAGCGGACGCGGTGCGCGCGCACCTTGGCGTGTGCGCCGAATGCGAGCGCTTGGCGAGGATCGCGACGACCGCGCGCAAGTCGATGCGCTCTCTGGCGAGGACGCCCGTGCGGCCCGAGTTGACGGAGCGGATCCTGCGCGCGGTGCGTGCGGAGCGGGAAGGCGCGAGCGAGGCCGAGGCTCTTGCGCGCCTGCGCGCGCTCCCACGGCCCGAGCCGAGTGAGGCCCTCCACGCGCGGATCCTCGCGGCCGTGGCGCCGGAGGCGGAGCGCAGGCAGGCAGTGCTTTGCGCGCGCTTCGCGGACCGGGTTGAGGCCCTTCTCGACGGCGATCTGCCCGAAGGAGCGGCCCGGAGTTTGGTCGGGCACGCCGAGCGCTGCCCCGCGTGCGCTCGGGTGTTGCGGCAGGCGCGCGCCGGCCGAGAGGCCCTCTCAAGCGTCCGGCGGCTCGCCCCCACGCCGCAACAGCGCGCCAGGGTGAACGCCGCGCTCGAAGCCGAGAGCGCGCGGCCCGCCTCGCGCAGCATGCCTGCGGCCGCCGGACTCGCGACCTGCGCCATCCTGCTCGCAGCGGCTCTGGCGCTGCCGATGTTGCGAGCGCCGCGGACGGCCCCCTCCTCAACCGAGACGGAGCTTGCGGGCGACCGCTCCTCGGAGGGCGTCTCCGCTCGCCGGGGGACCGCCGCGATCGCCTCGCTAACCGCGGACGCCGCGAAGGCGGGCGCGGAGGAGATCGCGAGCGCCAGTCGGGCGCCGGACGCATCGGTCCAGACCGTGAGCAACCCGCCGGCGCGCAAGGCCCGTGTGAACAGGCAAGGTCCCCGCCGCGCGAATGCGGGCTCGGGGGCGCGCCCGATTACGCCCGAGACCAAGCCTCCCAAGAACGGCTCCGTAGACGAGGCTCCGGACCGGACGCCGCCTCCGGCGGTCAATCAGACGGCGCCGCCGGAGCGGGCCTACGCCTCCACCGCACCGGAACTCGCGCCCGATCAGACAGGCATCGGCCGGGTCGAGACAATGACGCTCACGCTGTAGGCTCGGCCCTCAGGTCCGGCTCGGCGGCCTGCCCCGTCGCCGCCCCCTCGGTCGCCTCCTCCGGCTCGGGCTTCTGCGTGTGAAGCGGAAGGGAGCCCTCCGCAGGCCCGAACGGGCGCTCGAGCACATAGACGGGTCCCCCGTGCCGGATCGCCTCGCCGCTGACCAGCACGTCCGCGCGCGGGGTGTCCGTCTCGAGCGCGATGCTCTTCACTTGCCGGGGCTCGCCGAAGAGATTCTCGTTCACGATGTCGGCTTCGATCCGCGCGCCCGGACTCCCCAACAGCGCCAGTCGGACTTGCTCCTCGCCGCCGACGAGCACCGCGTCGAGTTCGATCGACCAGTCGGGCTTCGTGGTCCCCTCGGCGGTGGCCACCGTCAGCACGCCCGTCGCGGGATCCCAGGCCACGGTCGCGAGCGTCTTGCCCGACAGGACGCGGTAGCTCTGAAGGTGGAGCGCCGCGGTCTCCCCCTCGGCGAGGGCGAGCGTCACCCTCTCCGCGGTCGAGGCGAGCTTGATCTTAAGGTGACTGCCGGTGAGGAAAGTGGGCGAGACCTCGTCAGGGTTCGCGGGCAGGGCCTGAAGGAGGAGGCGGGAGAGCATCACTCCGGCGTCGACCACGCCGGCCATGTCCTGCACGGTCTCCCAGTAGATCCAGCTTGTGGTCATGTCCGGGATGTAGGCCATCTGGAGTTCGATGCGCATGCCGTTCGCGGACTGGAAGACGCTGCCCGAGACGGCCCGATCGCACTCCAGTTCTTTCGCGATGCGCGCGGCCTCACCGTAGGGGATCGGGCGGCGAGGGTTGTAGCCGTGCCGACGGATGGCCCGGTCGAGGCGAAGCGGGTCGACCAAGGCCACTTTCGGATGCGTGGCGATGGTCTGGGCGACGATGTCCCGGACGCCGGCCTCCAGGAGGTCGGCGGCCTCGTCGTAGGTCTGGTTCGCCATCAGGAACACGGCTATGGTGAACTCCGGCTTCGTGGCTCCAGCCGTCGCGTCGGTCGCTGGCTCCGCCTCACCGGCGGCGTACGACCAGCCGGCCGAGAGCAGCAGAAGCGCCAAGCCCATACCGGAGAACGCGCGCATCGCGGACACCTCACTCGTGGCGGCGCCCGCTCGGGGCGCGCACCTGGGGAATCAGTACGTCAGTTCGTCGAGAGCCGCCCGGTCCAGCCGCTTGCAGAGCGCAACGCAGAGACGGAGCGCCGCCTCATAGTCGGTGGCGGCCATGACCTGGTTGTGTGTGTGAATGTAGCGCGTCGGCACGGCGAGCAGCAGGTAGGGCACGCCGATCTTGTGACGATGCACGGCGTTTCCGTCCGAGCCGCCGCTCTCGTAGAAGGAGTCCTGGAAGGGGATGCCTTCCTCCCGGGCCACGCGCCTTGCGAACTTCCGCAGCCGGGGGTCGGGCACCGCGCGGCCCTCCGTGAAGACGATCGAAACGCCCTTGCCGCAGGACTCGACCGCGGACTTGCTGTCAATGCCGGGCGTTCCTCCCGTGATCCCGACTTCGAGGATGATCGCGACGTCCGGCTCGGTGCTCCAGGCGGCCGTGGTCCCGCCCACGCCGGACTTCTCCTCGGAGACGGTGCCCGCGGCGAAGACCGTGTTGGGGTGATCGCTCCCGATCTCCAGAAGCGTCTCGATCGCGAGAGCGACTCCCGCGCGATCGTCGAACGCCTTCGCGAGCACGAACTTGCCGCCGTTCATCTCCTCGAACGAGGACACCGGCGTGATCGGGTCGCCGAGTTCGATGCCCATCTCGCGGACCTCGTCCGCCGACGCGGCGCCCACATCGATGAACATGTCGCGCTTCTTGGTCATCTCGCCGGCTTTGTCGGGAGGCGTCAGGTGGGGCGGCGTGGCCCCGATGACGCCGAGCACTTTCCCCTTCGAGCCACCCACGACGACGCGGTGAGCGGGCAGCACCTGGTCCATCCAGCCGCCGAACGGGAGGAAGTGGAGGAAGCCCTCGTCGGTGATCTGCTTGACCACGAAGCCGATCTCATCCATATGACCCGCAAGCAAGATGCGAGGGGCGTCGGAGGAGCCCCGGCTCTCGACGGCGACGCCGCCCAGGCGGTCTCGGCGCACCTCGCCGACGCCCGCGAGGGCCTCTTCGACGATCGCGCGAATCTCCGACTCATGGCCACAGATGCCGTGCGCCTCCGTAAGGCGGCGTAACAGGTCCTTGCTCCGCTGCTGCATGTTGGGCGAACGCTCCATTCCTAGGGGTGTGACGCGCGCGAGGGGGCCGTCCTTGAGTCCGGCGGCGGCGCCTCGCGCGCTAGAGTTCGAAGGACGCCGACAGGGCAAGCTGCTCGGTCGGGTTGGGGCCGAACGCAAGGTCCACCGCGCCGTGGCTCCCGCGCCAGCCGACGCCGATGGAGGGCCGTCCGTCCCGGAGCCCGAGCCTTCCGCGCCACCGCCCGTCGTTCGAGAACGCGTACTCCCAACCCGCGCGGACGATCGGCCGACCGCCGTCCGCGCCGAAGAGGTTCCGGACGTCGAGGGCGTACAGGCTCCGGCGGCCCGGCTTCCGGTACGCGATCCCGACATCGAGAGACGGATGCACGGTCCACGACGAGGACCCGTCGTTCGTCGAGAAAGTCGGGGCGTTCAGATGGCGCACGACGGCCCCGAGCGTCACGTCGTGGCTCACGCGATGGTAGACGGAGAGGTCCAGCGCCCACTCGAGCCCGCGCACGATTCGCGTGTTGCTGTCGTCGACCACGATGGCGCCCGAGGCGTCGCGATCGGCGGTGAAGTCGAGATTCGCCCGATAGTACCGGACCTCGCGGAGCGATGCGCCCATCCAGGTCTCGCCGCTCATCGACCAGCCGTACGCTCCCCCGAGAGTCTCGTACTCCGTCCCCGCCCCTTGGAGGCTGAGCCGGTCGACGCCTGCGCCCGTCGTCGAGGTGATGCGAGCCTCGCCGATCGCGCCCTTGGTCCCGAAGAGCCGCCACGAGCCGGAACCCACCGTGCCGAGAACGCTGAGCTCCCCGTAGGTCGGCGCGCCGTTGGTCTCCGTCGCGTAGCCCCACAGCCGCTCGAAGTGCTGGGGGAGAATCGCTTTGTTCGGCGTGGCCGCGAGGAAGAAGTCCGCGGCTCCGAACGGTCCGGCCGGGTGGGAGTCCCCGAAGTAGTTCGCCGTGAGGCGCGGCTGGCGGCGCAGCGCGAGGGTCGCGGCGTTCTCCAATGGGGCCGACGCGAGATCGGGGATCGCGAGGGCCGCGCCGCCCATGCCGGCGCTTCGGGCGTCATAGGTCAGCCGACCGAGGTCATCCACCAGGTCTCCGGCCGGGACCTGCGCGAGCGCCGCCGACGCCGCCACGAGGATCACGACCGCTGCCAGCCAGCAGGGAACCTTGCTCAAGTGCTTCACGCCTTTCCGCTCCGCAGAGTGCGCTGCGGTATTCACGCGGGGCGAAGGGCTGTCCTGCGGAAAGCGCCTCCCGGAGCGGCGGCGAATCGCTGGGCGGCCTCGTGCGTCAGATACACAGCGGAGCGCCCGCAGGAAGCCGCCAACCCGGGAGGAACAGCCATGTACCGACTAGCCTTGCTCGCCGCGTTCGTCTGCCTCGCCGCCGTCGGAGCGACGGCGCAGCCCGGCCCCCTCGAGGAGTTCGCGGGCGCGGGAGGCGCGGCCGCCGATGATCCCACCGGAGGCGCGCCGACCGACGCGCAGGCTCTCGACGCCTATCTGGCGGGGATCGAGCGGGCCTGGGCCGGTTACGGGCGGGACGTGCACGGGCTCTACCTCACCCGGCAGGTCGCTTGCCGCCTGTCCGATGAGTCGCACCGGCTGCGCATGGACACCGCCGCGCTCCGCTACCGGCTCAAGGCGGCCGTTGCGCTCGCGGTGTTCGCCCGGCGCGGGGAGAACTACGATCAGGCGCGAAGCGCGCTTGCCTCGGCCCTGACCAACGCCTCGAACGAGTTCACCCAAGAGGCGTCACAGGCCTGGTACCAGGACTGGAACTCCGTGAACAGCGACCTGCAGCCATTGTACGAGGAGGGTTCGGCGTCCGTACAGACGCTCCAGCAGCACATGAGCCAGGTGGCGAACGACCTCACCCGCGCTCTCGCCGACCCCGGCCTGGCCGGACTGCGGCCGGCTGTGCGAGCCTCCATCCCGGAGGCGCCTTTCAATTCCGCGACACTCGAGACGCTCGAGGAGCGCGCGAACGAGGCGATCGCGGTCGCGTTCGCGACCTATGCGGACGCCGTCGCCACTGAGGAACGCGCGTCCCTGGGAGAGGCCTCGCGGTTGCTCGAGACCTACGTCGGCGATGAGACGCTCCTGCGGGAGGCGATCGACGACGTGCTTCGCCGGCACGAACTGCGCACGAAGGACGCGCTTGAGACGCTGCGCGCGGAGTGCCGCCGAGCGATGCTGGCGCTTGCGCTGGACGATATGGCGGGGGGGACTCAGTCCGCCGCGCCGTAGGCCTCGGCGAGCACCTCGGAGACGTGGCGCACGCGGACGTCGAGGCCGCGCCGCCTCACGCCGAAGGCGAGCTGGGTGATGCAGGCGGGGCAGGCGGTCGTGAGCACCTCGGCGCCCGTCTCCGCCACGCAGTCCATCTTGCGGTCCAGGATGACGCGGGAGATCTCCGCGTGTTCGACGCCGTACGTGCCCGCGCCGCCGCAGCAGCGGTCCGCTTCGGGGAGTTCGACGTAGTCCAAGCCGCGAACCGCGCCCAGCAGTTCGCGGGGCTGGTTCGTGAGATTCTGGTGGCGCGAGAGATGGCAAGGGTCATGGTAGGTCACGCGCGCGGAGACGGAATCCGGCGGCGGAGCGGCGATGCTCGAGACAAACTCCGCCAGGTCTCTCGTGGCGTCGCGGACCAGGTCCAGTTCGGGATCTTCAAGGCCCATGAGTTCGGCCGCGTGTCGCAGGTGGCTCGAACACGAGCCGCAGTCCGTCACGACCGCGTCGAGTTCGCCCGCGTCGGCGAACGCTTTGGCGTTTGTCCGAAGGAGCGTCTCCGCCGCCTCCCAGTCGCCGTAGACGTACGCGGGCAGACCGCAGCAGACGTTTGGGAGAGGGACGACCTCACAGCCGAGCGCGGTGAGCAGTCGGATGGTCGCCTCCCCGGCCGACGGCGTCATCGTGTTGACGCCGCATGAGACGAAGTAGCCCACGCGGCGGCGGGAGCCCACCGGTGAGAGCCGCAGATGGCGCAGCCGTTCGGTCAGGAGCGCCCCCGGCGTCGGTCCGAACCACTCCATCGCTCTCGCCGCGCGGGGCTGAAGACGAAGCAGGCCCAGCACTTGCGCCGCCCGCGCGGCGCCCGTGTCGATGCCGAGGAATGCCGCGCGGGCGGCGAACTCGAGCTTCGAGCGGTCCGCAAGCACCTCGCGGAAGAGCACGTCCGTCGCGAGGGACTGGCCCCACCGCAGGAACCACTCGCGGCGCGCCCGGGCGACAATGCGGTCGGTTTGCGCTTTGGGGGCGCAGGCCTCGACGCACGCTCGGCACATGAGGCACTCGAAGATGATCGGTTCGAGATCCTGCGAGAACTCCACGCGTCCCTCGGCCACGGCTTGTAGAAGCTGTATGCGCCCGCGGCTGCACGAAGACTCCACGCCAGTCGCGCGGAAGACGGGGCAGGGCGGCTGGCAGTAGCCGCACCGGTTGCACTTTTTGGTTTCCTCGAGGACTTGCTCGATCGCCACGGCGGGCACTCCGTTGCTGACCGTCCGCGCCGCGTCTTGCCGGCGTCCGAACGGTGGGATGACAACACGCCTCCTACGATACACCTTCGACGCGCCCGGCCGGCGCGTCGCTCGGGGAAGGGGGCGGCGGCCCCGCCGCGAAGGCCCTCCGGACAGACCCGCGACCACGGGCGGGTCTCCGCCGGAATCGATGAGGGAGGCGTAATCGCCGAAGGCGCGCGGAACGCCGCGCT
>CAZCER010000186.1:8273-8546 GCA_964497385.1 uncultured Armatimonadia bacterium
CTCGCAACGGGACTCGCGGTCTGCATCGCTCAGCCGGCCGACCTGCCCGAGCCGAAGGACGCGCTCCCCGAAGCGCCCGAGGGCATGGGTTGGGCGCTGACGTGGAACGACGAGTTCGACGGGGACGCGCTCGACGAAGAGAAATGGGAGTGCCCTCCGGACGCCCCGCGGCGCGACGGCTGGTGGATGCGCCAGGCGGTCTCGCTTGACGGCAACGGCAACCTCGTAATGAGCGTGCTGAAGGACGGCGACCGCTGGGTCGACGGCTGCGTC
>CAZCER010000187.1:0-5509 GCA_964497385.1 uncultured Armatimonadia bacterium
CAGAAGCGCGAGCATCAACACGAACTCCAGCGGCAAGAAGAACCACGCCGGGTCGGTCACGCGGGCGAGGATCTTGTCGAAAGAGCCCGGACCGCCCGCGATCGAGCCGATCACCATCATGTGGGTGAAGAGGTAGAACACGATCCCCACACCGGTGATCCGCTGAAGCAGGAAGAGCCTCATGCCCCAGTAGTTGTTCAGCCGCGCCTCGCGGACGTACTGCTTGCCCGCGTCCGCCGCGCCCTCCGCCGCCTGGAGAATCGTCACGCTTCGCTCCGCCATGTCGCACACTCCCGTTCCTGCCGGCCGCGTTACGCGGAGAAGGCGAACCGCGAGAGGGTGAAGACCACCCAGCCCGCCCCGGCGATCCCGATCGCCCACAGCGCCGGCGTCACCCAGCGCGCCTTGCGAGCGGCCTCGCTGTAATCGAAGAGGATGTTCCGCACTCCGTTGAGACCATGGTAGAGGCACAGCGCGCCGAGCGCGACGCCCCACGCGAACCACAGACCGCCCTTCGCGTTCGCGGCGACTTGGTCGGCGGTGATGCCTTGCTCATGGGAGTGCCGGAAGTGCCAGAAGATGAAGTGCAAGGCGACCCAGAGCGCGAGGAGCGCACCGGTTGCGCGTTGCAGGAACCAAGGCACGAGGCCGGTTTGGCCGGGCGCTCGAACCATCTGTCATCCCTCCTCCCGGACCTATGCGGCCCGGCTACCGCGCCTTCCCGAGGAAGCGGCGCTTGATGGCCGCCCCCTTGAGCTTGGCGATGGAGTGCGTCGGGTTCAGCAGTTTGGGGCAGACCTCCACGCAGTTGAACGCCTGATGGCATCGCCAGACGCCGTGTTCGTTGTCGACGTGCGCGACGCGGTCGGCCCGCGCGAGGTCGCGCGAATCCGAGACGAAGCGATCGGCCTTCAGAAGCAGCGCGGGGCCGAGATACTCGGGATCCGTCAGCGTGAACGGGCACGAGGCGTGGCAGCTCGCGCAGAGGATGCACTCCACCAGGTTGTCAAGCCGCGCCCGCTCCTCCGGCGACTGCAGCCGCTCGCCATTGGCCACCGCGGTCTCGTTCACCAGGTACGGTCGGAGCTTCGCGTACTTCTCGAAGAAGCTCGTCATGTCCACGACAAGGTCCTTGATGATGGGCAGATGGTAGAGGGGCCGGATCACCACCTCGTCGCCCAGGTCGGACATCTGGGTCGCGCAGGCGAGCCCGTACTTGCCGTTGATGTGCATCGCGCAGGAGCCGCATACGGCGCCCCGACACGCGTAGCGGAACGCGAGGCTCCCGTCGAGGTTCTCCAGGATGTGGAAGAGCGCCTCGAGGACCGTCAGTCCGGGCCGGACGGGCACCTCGTAGTCGTCGAACCGTCCCTGCTTGTCTACCTCCGGATCGAACCGGAACACGGACACTCTCGCCATGCGCCGATGCCTCCCTCGTGGGGCCGCCCCGATCGCGCCTGCGTCGCGCTCGGGCATGCCCAGCCGGTCTACAGCAAACCGCGGAAGCGCGTCAACGTGTGGAACGTGACGCGGTTGGAGTCGTGGTAGTTGTGCGAGCCGTCATAGGCGGTGCGCACGACGTAGATCAGATCCTCGCCGTCGAACTCCCAGTCCACGTACTGGAACCCCGTAAGCCGCACCGACTCCTCCCACGGAAGCCCAAGGTCATCCTCGAGCAGTGTGACCACGCGTCGCCACGTCCGGAGATCCTGCGAGGCGTGGAGCGAGAGCACGTTCCGTTGCGTGGCCTTCGCGGGATCGGTGTTGTTGTTGCCGATCGTCAGGTACAGGCCCGTCTCCGGGTCGCGGCGGATCGAGAACTTCGTCATCCCGCCGGACATGTCGATGAAGCCCGTCACCGGATCGAAGGAAACCGCGCGCCCATCGGGGGAGACGTTCACGACCGCGGCCTTGTCGACAAGCGGCGCGGAGTTGAAGCGGAGGATGTTCCAGAGATCTCCGCTTGGCGCCTCGACCACATTGCCCTCGAGCCACCCGGGCCGTTCCAGCGCTCCCCACTCGGCCGGAACCCACGCGGGGTCGAACGCGAGCTTGTTCGACATCTCCCAACTCGCGGCGTCGAGCAGGTCGGAGTCCTCCCGCGCGGAGACGACGAGGCTCTTGAACCCCGTGCCCCACACACACGGGTCGCAGTCCTCGAAGGCGCGGAAGAGCCGACCGTCCTTCCGGAAGATGGGCATCGGCGCGCAGTGGTAGTTCGGCGGTTCATGACGCGCCCCGCCTCGGAACAGGAGGCCGGACTTCTCATTGTTCGGATGCGTCCAGGTGTTGCCGTTGTCCTCGGAGCGGCGGATGACGACGGAGCCGTACTGCTGTGAGGTTCCGAGGAGGTACACGGCGTCGCCCTGGAGGAAGAGCTTGCTCCAGAAGGCGTTTGCGATGTGGGTGACGTTGGTCCAGGTGGCGCCCTCGTCCGAGGAGCGGTACACGCTCGTGAGATGCTCCTCGTCTTCGTGGTTCCGAGGGCAGCCCTTCCCGAAGTAGTCGTGGGTCGCCAGGAGGTCGCCGCTCGGCATCCGGACGATGCTGGGGCTGCCGAGGTAGGTCTGCGTCGCCGCGTCCTGGTGCTTGATCTCCGTGAGGTCCAACTCCCGACCCTCCACCTCCTGCGTCGCTCCACGCCGGGCCACAGCCCCTGCGGCCGCCGCCGCGGCGGCCGCGCCCACAAAGCCGCGTCGTGTCATCTCCATCGCGCTCGTCTCATCTCCCAAGCCCCGCGCGCGTGGTGGCCAGGCGGGTTGGAGCGCCTCTTCAGCGTGACGGGCCGCAGCCCCTGCCGCGAAGCGCGCGACGTATCCTCCAAGTCGGCGCGGCGCACGCCGATAACGTAGCTGAGAGGAGTAGATAGGTACAGGTAATCGCGCGGAATCTTTGATCCCTCTGAACTATTGACGTGAATGTCTGTTTGGTATATATGTGTTTGCGAACAGATGTTCCAGGAGGGCGCTCTCGATGAGAACCGCACACGGCACGGACCACCGCACCGCACGCGAGACGCGACTCGCCGTCGTCACCACGATCCTCTCACTGAGCTTCGTCGCCGTGATCCTCTCGGGCGCCGGACCGAAGGAAAAGCCGCCCACTCCGCACCTTTCGACGCACTTGAGCGTCCAATATGGTGAGGATTCGAGGCAGAATGTTAACAAGACTTGCACCGCGAGTCCGCTACAGTCTCATCGAAATGTGGGAGGCCATGACGTAGCGCTGACAGGGCAGAACCCTAGAGAGGGTGAGGCTCATGCATCGTAAGCAGGTCGCACGGCGCAGCTCCTCTGTCTATGCCCTCGTAGTCGTCTTCGATCCCATTGGCGAGTCGAGGACTGTGCACGCCACACTCAACCGCGGCGCCGATCGTCTGTGGTCCATCACCGAGGCCGTTCGCGCCGACCACCCCCTTGAGCCAGCCATGATCGGCATCTGGCGCGTGCTCGGCGAGGCCATCCGGCGCGATTGCCGCCGGCTGGACCTGTACGTCTCCGATCCTGGCGTGATCGACCTCCTCGAGCGCCGCGTTCCCGTTCCCAACGAACTCGGCAAGCTCTTTCTCACGATCCGGGCCCGCTTCAACCAGATTGGCAAGGTCCGCCTGGTCGCGATGGGTGAGGAGCCTCTCCCCCAGCACCGGGCAGCCCGCGCCGGCGCGCGTGAGGAGGAGCGCTCCCTCTTCGACCCGGCCGTCGCGTAAGCCGAGCACCCCGCCACTCCCGCGCCGCCGTCCCCTCCGGGCCGGCGGCGCTTGCGGCGTTGGGCCCGCCCCCGCCGGAAGGGTCGGGCGCGCCGTCGGGCGAAGCCTCCACTCCTATGCCAGCGCTCATCCTCAAGCAGATGCGGATTCGCCAGTGGACGAAGAACCTCTTCGTCTTCGCTCCTGTCGTGTTCGCCAAGCAAGCCGGCGAACTCATCCCCGCGCTTCAGAGCGTCGCCGCCTTCCTCGCCATCGGACTCGCGGCGAGCGCGACCTACATCGTGAACGACATTCAGGACGTCGAGGCCGACAGGGCCCACCCCAGGAAGCGCCATCGCCCCATCGCCTCCGGCGCGCTCTCGGCGCCCTTCGCCGAGAGGCTCGCGCTCGGGCTCTTCGCGCTCGCTTTCGCGATCGCCGCCAGCCTGGGCTGGGCGGCCGTCGTGGTGCTCGGTCTCTATGTGCTCATCACGCTCGCCTACTCCATGGGGCTCAAGCGCGTGCCCTTGGTCGAGTTGTTCATCGTCGCGGCCGGCTTCGTGCTGAGAGTCATCCTGGGTTGGGCCGCGACCGGAATCCCCGCGTCTCCGTGGCTTCTGCTCACGATGCTCTTCCTCGCGTTGCTGCTCGCGTTCGGGAAGCGCCGCGGCGAGATCGGGCGGCTGGGCGATGACGCGGAAAGCGCCCGCGGGGTGCTCGCGGCCTACAGCCTCGCGTTCCTCGATCGCTCGATCACGCTCCTCGCGACGGCCACGCTCCTTTGCTACGCCATCTACTGCACCGCCGAGGTGACCGTCCAGAAGATGGGCACCCAGTGGCTGATCGCGACGACGCCCTTTGTCGCGTTCGGCGTGATCCGCTATCTCTGGATCCTCGAGCACGGGGAGCACGCGGCCGACTCCCCCTCCGAACTCCTGCTCTCGGACCGCTCACTGCAAGCGGCCATCGTGTTCTGGCTCGGCACGGCCGTCGCGATCGTCTACACCCATTCCGGCCAGGCGCCCTTCGCCGCTCCCTAGGCGTGGGCTCGCCGGAGTCACGGAACCTGAAGGGCGGCTGGGCTCATGCACGGCGCGACTCTCTGTTGGGCGCCTCTCCTCGCTGCAGCTTGTCTTGCCTCAGGCGCATGGGCGCGCGCTCCGCAGTGGAGCGTCGACACCGGCCTCTCCGCGCGCGAACTCGCCGCGCGCGCGGATGCGATGCGCGGCGATGGGTTCGCGCCGGTCTCGCTGTCGGCCAACGGCGAACGCATCGCCGTCGTCTGGGTCGAAAGCGGCGCCGCGGAGTGGGATCTCACCGTCCTCGACGGGTCCCGCGCTCTCGATGCGGAGACAGGCGATCGCCGCGACAGCGGCTGGCGGCCGACCGTCATCGCCGCGTGGCAGGGCCCTTCGTTTGCGGTGATCTGGGTGCGCGACGGAGTCAGTCCGGACGACTGGGACCTCGATTGCGAACTCACATCCGACGAGTATCAGGCGTCCTTCGACACGCACTACGCCGACGGCATGCGACCTGTGGGGATCTGCGCCTACGGCGAGGGCGACGCCGCACGCATCGGCGCCGCGTGGGTCCGCGACGGCAAGGGGCTCGACGCCGTCCACGGCCTCCCCGCCGACTGGCTTCAGGACCGCCTGAAGCAGGGCCGCCGGCATGGCGCGCGGCTCCTGCAGGTCGCGCCGTACGAATCGCCCGGGTACCCCTACGTCGCGGCTGTGAGCGTCCGCGAGGCGCAGCCCGAATGGGAAGACGAGACGGCTCTCACCGCCGACGAGTTGGCCGTCGCTTGCGAGACCCGCCGGCGCG
>CAZCER010000187.1:5609-8506 GCA_964497385.1 uncultured Armatimonadia bacterium
AGCCTCTCGAAGCCGCTTACCGCCGTCGCCATCATGCAGCTTGTCGAGCAGGGCCTCATCGAACTCGACCAGCCCATCGCCGAGATCCTCGACCTGAGCGCAGCCGTCGACCGGCGCTGGCAGACCGTCACCGTTCACGAGGTGCTCTGCCACTGGGGCGGGTGGGATCGTGAAGTCTCGGGCGACCCCATGTTCATGGACCGCGAGGTGAGCGAGGTCACCGGCAAGGCCCTCCCGACGACCCCGGCGATGGTGCTCGAGTTCATGCTCACGCGCCCCTTCGATCACGATCCCGGCGAGGCGTACGCCTACAGCAACTTCGGCTACCTCGTGCTCGGGCGCGTCATCGAGGCCGTGAGCGGGCTCAGCTATGAGGAGTATGTGAAGCGGAACGTCTGGGCGCCGCTCGGCGTCACGCGTGCGGGGGTCGGCGGGTCGCCCGAGTCGGATCGACTGCCCGGCGAGGTCGAGTATCACGACCCGGGTTGGAGGACAGGCCCCTCCGTGATGGGCGACGACGCCGAGGTGCCCGTGCAGTACGGCGCCTGGAACCTCGCGACCATGGACGCGCACGGAGGCTGGGTCTGCTCGGCCGAGGACTATGTGCGCTTCCTCGCGGCCTTCACCGATCCCGACGGCTGCCCGCTTCTGTCGCGCGAGTCGATCGACACGATGTGGGCGCGCCCGCCGTGGGATGCGAGCGAGGAGCCCGTGTGGTACGGCTGCGGCTGGAGCGTTCGGGACATTGGCGGCGGGAAGGTCAACGTCTGGCACGGAGGGGCTCTCCCGGGCACGTGGACGCTCGGAGTCCGACTCGGAGACGGGCGCTGCTGGGCCGTGTTCTTCAACCAGCGCTCGGACGCACCCGGCATGCCCGATGATGGGGAGGCCGACGCCATGATGCACCGCGCAGCGGCTGCCGTGACCGAGTGGCCGACCCGGGACCTCGCGGCCACGCCGGACCGGGATGAGAGCACGGGGTTCACCTTCGCCGAGGCGGCCGACATCCACATCACGGACGCCGAGAGCGTCGCGATCGTGAACGAGACCGTCGACGCATGGAACGCCGATCCCGAGATCGCGTTCAGTCTCTGGCTCGGGGACCTGACCGCCGATTCGAAGCCCGAGCAGATGGCGCTCGCGCGCGAGGCGCTCGACCGACTCACAGCGCCGCACTACGTCCTCCGCGGGAACCACGACCTGGAGCCCGGCGTGTACGAGGCGGAGTTCGGCCCGATCATGCAGGCCTTCGACTACGGGGGCTGGCGGTTCCTCCTCGCGGACTCGAACCCCGGGGACGACACGCCTATGTGCGAGGAGCAGCGCGAGTGGATCCGAGAGCAACTCGCCGAGACCGACCCGGAGACCCCGATCGTCTTCTGCTGCCACCATCCGCTCATGCCAAGCACCAAAGCCTATCACCTCGCCGAGGCCGACGAGGTGCTCGCCCTTTTCGCCGGGCACAACCTCAAAGCGGTCCTGAACGGCCACTTCCACGGGAACCAGGAGGAACTGGTCGACGGCGTGCTCTTCACGACGACCGCGTGCCTCTCGTCCACCCGCGGGAACCACGATGGCACCGACCTGAAGGGCTACCGCCTCTTCCACTGCGCCGATGGGGAGATCACGACGGAGTTCGTGGCGGTGGAGCCGTAGGGGGGGCGAGCGAACACCGCGAAGGTGCTTCCTGCCCGCCGTCCTTGAGCCGGTGGACGACTGCGGAGCACTGCCGCGATCCCGTCAGCCCTCGCCGAACGGCGTGCGGTGGGCCCCAAACGGGCCGCGTACTTCTCAGACACCGTGCGACCGCTGCAAAGCGTCGGTCTGACTGGGGCCGGTTGGGGTCCCTCCCGCTACGCGGGTCCCTCCCCATGCGGCCCCTCCGAACCCCGCGCGAACTGCTCCATTTGCGCAAGGCTTACTAATGCTCCCGCAGCAACTCCACGCTCGACGCGGTCATCGGTTCGGCGCGCACACGGCGTGCGTGGGCCTCGGCGGCCTCACTCTCGGCCTGGACCTCATCGGGGTACGGACGATAGCACCGCCCCCGGCGCAACGTCACGCCGTCCTCGGAGTGGACCACGGCCAGATGGAGTTCCTTCGTGCGACGCAGGCCGTGCTGGGAGCACCGGCGCTCCACCTCTACGATCGCGTGCGCGTTGTCCCTCGCATCGCTGTCGACCAGGAGCATCTGGCCGGCCGGGATCTCGTCCGGGCCAACAACGGCGGGGTACCATCGCACGATAGCCATGGGATCCCCTCCCTCCTCCCGAGTACTGTAACACGCCAACGCGCCCTCTACCTCCACGCCGCCCTCAGCGTCACGAGCGACTGAACGGGCAGGTCCAGCTCGAGCGTCCCGTTCGTGACCGCCACTTCGCCCATGTCCGAGAGGGCGTGGTCGCGGTCGCTGAGCGTGACGGCGAGCGAGGTGAGGCCCTCCGGTAGGCCGGTAAGGGTGGCCTTGCGTGCGGCGCCGTCGTTCAGGATGTGGAGCACGAGCGCGGGGCCGTCGGCGGTCTCTCCACGGAACGCCGTGACGAGCACGCGCGGGGAGTCCGACGTCGTCGCGAGCGCCTCCGCCGGCGTTGGGGTGAGGTTGCAGAACTGCCGCACGAACCAGTACCGCGGCGTGGGCTCGACCGTGCCGTTCCGGTCCCAGCCCAGGGCGTAGTCGCCTGTGAACTCCCACTGCATCGTGCCTTGCGGCTGCGCGTGGAGGAGGAGTTCCTGGTACATGCGCGCTTCTTCGACCGCGTACTGATACTGATGGAAGGACTCGTCGCGGTAGGCCTGCGCATCCACTCCGAGTTCAGTGACAAGGAGCGGCAGCCCGAGCGTGCGCGCGAGGTCCCGCCACGCGCCATACTCCTCCGGCGACGCCCCGCCCCAGGAGT
>CAZCER010000188.1:0-8495 GCA_964497385.1 uncultured Armatimonadia bacterium
TTGACCTTCAGCAGGCTAAGGAGGTGGAGGATGACGTCCTTCGCGCTGACCCACGGACCGAGTTCGCCCATGAGTTCCACGCGCACGACCTTCGGCATCCTCAGGTAGAACGGCCCGCCGCCCATGGCGACGGCGACGTCGAGGCCGCCGGCGCCGATGGCGAGCGAGCCCATGCCGCCCGCAGTGGGGGTGTGGGAGTCCGAGCCGAGGAGGGTCTTCCCGGGAGCCGCGAAGCGCTCGAGATGCACCTGGTGGCAGACGCCGTTGCCGGGCCGCGAGAAGTAGGCTCCGAAGCGGGCCGCGATGGACTGCAGAAAGACGTGGTCGTCGGCGTTCTCGAAGCCGGTCTGCAGCATGTTGTGGTCGACGTAGCTGACCGCGAGTTCGGCGCGGACGCGGTCAATGCCCATGGCCTCGAACTGGAGGTAGGCCATGGTGCCGGTCGCGTCCTGCGTGAGGGCCTGGTCGATGCGGACGCCGATCTCCTCGCCGGCCACCATCGAACCCTCGACCAAGTGCTCGCGGAGCAGCTTTCGCGTGAGGCTGTCACCCAACGACATCCTCCCCTTTCGGTGTCGGAGCCGGGTGGACGCGTCGCTCGGAGTCGGTCCACACCTACAACGGGAAACCGTCCAGCGCCTCGGTCGGGTTCGCGGCAAGCCGCTCTCCCGCCGATTCGATCGCGCGCGCTTTCTGGTCAGAGAGCAGTCCCTCGGCCACCGCTCTGGCCAGGTCGTCCTGGTCGACGATCTCGGGTGGCTTGCCGGGCAGCAGGAGCACATCGAGCAGGAGGTCGCGGTAGCTGACCCGGTCGTCCGCGAGTCGCAGCCGGTCGGCGAGGTGGACGACGGAGCAGACCTCGACCCCGTTCGGAGCCGTTATTCGCCAGGGCACGTGATCGGCCTTCCGCCGGTACCGAGCGACGGTGCGGCTTCCCGCCGGTACGCGGACGCCTTTGATGACGCCTTCGCGCGCGCTCCTGTACTCCAACCATACCTCGTCTTCGGTGCGACGGAGCAGGCTGCAGTGGAAGTAACTGGGACGCGTCATCACATGCTGGCGCACCTCGGTGATGACCTGGCGCCCCGGGCCCGCGTCCATCTCCGACCGAGCCTCGGCGAGAAGCGCGCGGACGATGGCCCCGTCCATCTCGATGGGCGGCGCTCCGAGCGGAAACCTCCGGACGGCCTCGGCGCGGTCAAACGACGCGAGGTCGGCGCACTCGGCGACGGCGCCGAGGCGCGGCGCGGGGGCGGCTCGGAGTTGTCCGGCGAAGACGAGTACGGAAGGGGTGGGCTCCTCGCCGGCCTCCGGTCGCCCGACGGCGACCACGCCGACGGGCCGCGCCCAGAGCGGCTCCTCTCCGGACAGCCGCGTGGCCAGCCGGGCGAGGGCCTCGACCGGGATCTCCCGGCCGTGCACGGGCGTCGCCGGCCACAGCCAGCCGTCGCCGTTCGCGCGCACCAGCGCGACCGCGCTCTCGTACTCCAGAACGCCCGCGACCCAGCGCACCTTAGGGCCGCCGGGCGGCCAGTCGCCTCGGTAGTACCGGAGCGTCACGCCTCCGGAGTTCGCCTCAATGTCCGCTATCAAGCCCGCGTCACTCCCGTCTCCCGCCGAAGAGCAAGTCTAGGGCGTGCGCGGCAGGAAGGCAACAGACGGCCGCGCGTGAACGTCAGAAGCGAAAGCGGCGATGCGTTGGGCACAGGTCGGACGGGGGCTCGGTCGGAACGGGAGTTAGAGGAGGCTCGTATGCGGTTGGCATCCGCTCGCGCGGTCGCGCTTTGTCTTTCGTTTCTGTCCGGCGCGGCTTGGGCCGAGGTCGGGCTCACTGTTGTGGAGGCTCGGTCCCGCTCGGCGCTGGTCTCGGTCGACGAGGCCACGGCCAACGCCGTCGCCTCCGCCTCCGTCTGGGAGACCGTGGCGCCGGAGGGGCTCGCGCGCTCGGTGCAGGTCGTGCGGGGCGCGGCGGCGGAGGGCTCGGCGTGCGCGAGCATCGCGGGCTACACGTTCGGGCCGGAGTGTCGGGTGGACCTGGTCCAGGTGCTTGCCGAGCCGCCGGAGCCGCAACGCGCGTACGTCGTCTCGGTGACGTCGCGCGGCCGCATCGGCGCTCTGGGCGAGGCGACCGCGTTCCTCGAGTCTCGGCTCGGGCCCGACCAGCCGTGGACGGAGGTCGTGCGGTTCCCGCTCGACGCGCTGGACACGTGGCTCTCGAACGAGGCCGAGTTCCGGCTCGAGACCCCGGCGCCCGACGTCCGCGTCGGCGTACGGCTCTCGGGCAAGGGCGCCTTGCTGGTCGATGACGTGCGCGTGCACCCGGCGGGCGAGCCGGCTCGGAATCTCGCCTCGAACGGAGGATTCGAAGGCGCTTCCTCCTGGAGGCTTCACTACCGCGCGGCGGGTGAGTCGGAGTGGGTCGCCGACCCGGCGGTCATCCACGAGGCCTCGCACGCCCTGCTCGGGCTGCGCCCGGGCACACGCTACGAGATCAAGGCCGAGCGGCTGGATCGGGACGGGGCCGTGGTCGACGAGAGCATGCCCATGGCGCTGGAGACGCTTGAGCGGTACGACCGCGAGGGCGTCGGCGTGACGGCGTCCGAGCCGGCCCCGGCCGCCGCCGTGCTTCTGTCGAGTCCGGCGCTGGTCGCCACGCCGCCCCGGGCGACGCTGGTCGCCGTGCACGGCGGGGGCCTCTACGCGCATCCAGTCGAGAGAGACGGGTCCTTAAGCGAGCCGTATAAGGTGGTTCCTGCCACAGACGTAAACGGCCGCAACGCGCAGGTCGAGGCCGTGAAGGCCTGCACGCTCGACGACACTCTCTACGTTCTCTACCGCGCCATCCTCGGCCCCCGGCCGGCCGATTGGTCGCTTCGCATGGTTGCGATGGACCTCCGCTCGGGTGAGACGCGCGGCCCCTTCTCCGTGCCGCCGGCCGCGCAGGGCTCGGTGTGCGTGGCCGCGGACGTGGCGGTCGTCGAGGGCGAGCTGCTGTTGGCGTGCCTGGAGTGGGATCTGGAGGAGGGCGCGGCCGGCGTCTCCAGGCTGTTCGTGCGGAGGCTGCGGCCGCGCACGATGGAGGCGCTGGCTCCGGACGCGCCGCTCGCGCTCGAGCCGGACGAGCGCCCTGGGGAGCCCGCTCTGGCTCGGCTGGGCGACCGGACGGTTGTTCTGTACGCGGATCTGGCGCACGTCAGCGGGGTGGCGGGGGTCCGCCAAGCGCCGGAAGAGCCCCTGTACGCGCGGTTCTGGGACGGCGCGAACCTCTCGGAGCGGATCGTGGTGTGCGGGGACGGGCGCAACCGAGCGCCCGCCGCGACGGAAGCGGACGGGCGGCTCGCCATCGTGTGGCAGTGGGGCGGTCCGTACCCGGAGGCCGCGTTTGGCGAGCACAGGCTCCACGACATCGGCCTCGCCTGGCTGAGCGCGGACGGCGCGGTCGAGGGTCCGTGGTCCTGCGTTCACGACCAGACGCACAACGCTTCGCCGACGATCGCGGCCGTTGCGGGCAGGCTCTACGTCGTTTTCGACAAGGCGGAGCACCTGCAGGGGCTTCCGGACGACCCGGCGGCGAGTCTCGGGCTCTGGTCGGTCTGGCTGGAGCGGCAGGTCCGGGGCGAGGCGCCGGGCGCGCCCCGCTAGAGCTTCATCTCGAGCGTCATCCACTCGATGAAGCGCATGACGGCGCTCAGGAGGAAGAGGCCGAACATGACGAGCGCCGCGTAGACGGCGGTCTGGTTCGACATGTCGTCCACGAAGCGCTGCGCGACGGTCTCCCGCGCGTCGGTGAGCCACATGAAGCCGATGCCGCGTCCGACCGCGGCGATGAGGCCGTGGTAGGCGACGCTGAAGAGGGGGGTGAGGGCGAGCACGATGACGATCGTGATCGGGACCGCGAGCGGGCTGAGCACCTTGAACTTGCGCCGCTGGTGCTCGAGGTAGATGCGGCAGTCCTTGCAGTAGAGCTTGCGCTCATGCCCGCCGCCGCCCATGCTCTCGGCGTCGGGGATGAGATCGTCCATGCCCTCGTCCGCGCGGATGCCCATCGTGTTGTCTTTGCGCATGGCCTCATAGAGGTAGCGCACGTCGCACATGCATCCGGTCTGGAGCTTCCAGCAGGAGCGCTTCTCGGCGTAAGGCCGGCAGACTTCGCGGATGAAGTCGATGCAGTGGGGTTGCTCCCAGCAGCGGGCGAACGGCCCCTTGCGCGTCGCGACGTTCGGCTTGAGGGGCCGCGCGGCGACCTTTGAGATGATGTCGCGGTTCGAGGTTGGCAGGCCCTCGGCGTCGTCGCCCGAGATGAGCCTGTCGACGGCGAACACGCAGGCTCGAAGGGCCGCCACCGCCCAGACGAAGAGGCCGAGGAACATGAATTGGCCGTTGAGGATCTGGACCGAGCGGTTCACGACGGACGCGTCGGCGGACCGCGCGAGGCCGAACTGAAGGAGCATTGGAAGGCCGAGGTAGACGGCGGCGCCCGCGATCCCGAAGATCACGATCAGCGAGTCGTCCTCGTAGTTGCGGATCATGAGCGCGAGGCACAGCGCGATCACGCCGTAGGTGAGGAGAAGCCCCACCCAGGTGAAGCGCGACGCGTCGGTCGCGGTGCTGGCCTGGGCGAGAGCGCCGGTGAGCACGGCGAGTACGAGATAGATCAGCGCCAGGGCGCTGGCCGCGGCCCCGGCCGGAACGGCGTAGCCGCACGTGTTGTAGACGACCAAGCCGACGGGAGTCGCGAAGAACTCGCGCAGCATCTTCCGCACAGCCGTCTGCCTGACCGGCTCAACCTCCATGGTGGCAGCCCTCCCTACCAAGGCTATGGCCCCCCGGACGGCGTCCCAGGTTCCACAGCCGCGCCAAGACCCTCTGGGTAGGGTCGTCCCCGCTCTGGTGCGCCGGCGGTCGCGGCCGGCCCGGGCCCGCGCTCGCCCCGTGCGTCATTGAGAGTTGTTCGACGCGGCGCCCTCGTCGCCGCCCTCGAGAAGACGTCGCAGTTCGTCCGGCGAGTTGCACTTGAGGACGGCGTCCTCCATGGTGACGACGCCCTTTTTGACGTAGTTCGCGAGGCAGGCGTCGAGCGTCATCATACCGTGCCGCACGCCGGTCTGGATCATGCCGTGGATCTGGAACGTCTTCGCCTCACGGATGAGGTTCCGGATGGACCAGATGCAGACCATGACCTCCCAGGCCGGGATTCGCCCTCGCCCGTCGGCGCGCTTCAGGAGCGTCTGCGAGATGACGCCAAGGAGGTTGACGGAGAGCTGCATTCGGACCTGCTGCTGCTGGTGCGAGGGGAAGACGTCGATGATGCGGTCGATGGTCTGGACGGCGTTCGTCGTGTGGAGCGTCGCGAAGACGAGGTGGCCGGTCTCGGCGGCGGTGATGGCGAGTTGCATCGTCTCGAGGTCGCGCATCTCGCCGACGAGGATCACGTCCGGGTCCTGCCGGAGAACGTGCTTCAGCGAGGCCTGGAAGGAGTGCGTGTCCACGCCGAGTTCGCGCTGGTTGATGAGGGCCATCTTGTCGTCGTGGACGTACTCGATGGGGTCCTCGATGGTCATGATGTGCGTGGCCACCGTCGAGTTGAGGTGGTTGATGAGCGCGGCGAGAGTGGTCGACTTTCCGCACCCCGTTGGACCCGTGACGAGGACGAAGCCGCGGGGGCGCTCGGCGAAGTACCGGCCGACCTGCACGGGGAGCCCGACCTGCTCGATGGTGGGCACGTTGAACGGGATGGCGCGGAAGGCGGCGCCGTAGGAGCCGCGCTGCTTGAAGACGTTCACGCGGAAACGGGAGACGTCCTCGATGATGTAGGCGAGGTCGAGTTCCATCTCTTCCTCGAAGTTGCGGATCTGCTTCGGAGAGAGGATCTCGTAGATCGTCTCGCGGACGGCGTCGGAGTCGAGCTTCGGGCGTTGGGTCTGCTCGACGAGATCGCCGTGGAGGCGGTACCACGGGCTCGAGTCCGCGTGGATGATCACGTCTGAACCGTGCAGGTTGACCATCTCAACGAGCAGCTCATCCATCAACTTGCCCATTGCACGGATTCCTTTCGTGTCTCGAAGCAACGCTCACGGGCGCCGGAGCGCCACCAAGCGGCGGCGGGCTAGGTCTGGCCGGCGGCCTGCGGCTCCTGGAGTCGGGCGAGTCCGCGTCGCTGAGCGAGTTCCTGGAACTCCCGCGGATTGTTGGCCTTGGCCAGCGCCTCCTCGTAGGTGACCAGGTCCTTGGCCATCAGTTGGAGGAGGAAGTTCTCGAGGGACACCATGCCCGCCTCGGCGCCCGTCTGGACGCTCGCGGGGATCTGGTGCGTCTTGCCCTCGCGGACGATGGTCTTGATGGCTGGTGTTCCGATCATGATCTCGAACGCCGGGACGCGCCCTTTGCCCGACTTGAGGGGCAGAAGCGTCTGACAGACGATCGCCTCGATGGTGGTCGAGAGTTGCGAACGAACCTGGTCCTGCTGGTCGGGCGGGAAGACGTCGATGACGCGGTCGATCGTCTGAGCCGCGTCGGTGGTGTGCAGGGTGGCGAGCACCAAGTGACCGGTCTCCGCCGCGGTGATCGCGAGCTGGATGGTCTCGAGGTCGCGCATCTCGCCGACGAGGATGATGTCGGGGTTCTGCCGCATGACGTGCCGCAGGGCGTGGGCGAACGTGTGGGTGTCGCCGCCGAGTTCGCGCTGGTTGATGCAGCAGTTGCGGTCGTTGTGGATGAACTCGAGCGGGTCCTCGATGGTGATGATGTGCGCGTTGCGGTTGTCGTTCATGTAGTCGACCATGGCGGCGAGGGTGGTCGACTTGCCGGATCCGGTCGGGCCGGTGACGAGCACGAGTCCGCGAGGTCGCAGGGCGATGGTCTTGAGCACGGGCGGCAGCTTCAGGCTGTCGATGGTCGGGATCTCGAAGGGGATGAGACGGAAGACGCCGCCGACCATCATCTTCTGCTGCAGCACGTTGACGCGGTAGCGCCCCTTGCCCTCGATCGCGTAGGAGAGGTCGAGTTCGAGGTCCTCCTCGAACGTCTTGATCTGCTCGTCCGAGAGGATCGAGTACATCAGAGCCCGCACGTCGTCCGGCTCGAGAACGGGGTAGCCCTCGAGGCGGTGCAGCACGCCGTCGACCCGTATGACCGGAGGCTCCTTGGCCTTCAGGTGAAGGTCGGACGCGTTCCGCTCGATGAGGATCAGGAGTAGCTCGTCCAGCATGACCACGTTTGCTTCCCTCCCATGCGGCGCGGAGCGAAACCCTCATCGGCTCCGGACGAACGGACAGGCTAGGCCTCTTTGCGGCGGAGCATCTGGCGCAACTCGGTGAGGTTGCCGGCGTTCGCGAGCGCCATCTCCTCGGTGATGACTCCCTGGCGGAACAGGCGGTCCAGGGCCTGGTTCGTGGTCTGCATGCCCCAGAAGCCGCCCTCGCTGATCGCGTCGTACATCTCGGAGATGCGCGCCTCTTCGATGTATTTCTGAATCGTCGGGGTGACCACCATGATCTCCATGGCGGGCACGCGGCCGGAGGCGTCGGCGGTGGGGATGAGGCGCTGGGAGACGACGCCCTGGAGCGATTGGCTCATGCGGAGCGAGATCTGCGCCTTCTCGTGAGGCGGGAACATGTTGATGACGCGTTCGATCGTCTCCGCCGAACTCCGTGTGTGAACGGTGGAGAACACCAAGTGGCCCGTTTCGGCGGCTTGCATCGCGGCGTGCATCGTCTCCACGTCGCGCATCTCGCCGATGAGGATGATGTCCGGAGCCTGGCGGAGGACGGTCTTGAGGGCCGCGAGGAAGGAGTCGGTGTCGATCCCGACCTCGCGCTGGGTGACGATGCCGCGCTTGTCCCGGTGGACGAACTCCAGCGGGTCCTCAATCGTGACGAGGTGGCAGGCGCGCTTCTCGTTGATCTCGTTGAGCATGGCGGCGAGAGTGGTGGACTTGCCGCAGCCGGTCGGTCCCGTCACGAGGATGAGGCCCTGGGCTCGCCGGCAGAGTTCGCGGAGGGCGTTGACGGCGCCTTCGTGGAGGTGGACGTCATCGAGCGTCGGCACTTCGAGCGGGATCAGACGCAAGACGATGCCGATGCTGCCGCGCTGCTGATGGATGTTCACGCGGAATCGGACCAGCCCCGGGATGGTGATGCCCATGTCCATCTCGTGCGTGCGCTCGAAGGCCTTGATCTGCTCCTCGCTCATCATGTCGTACGCGACCTGCTTCGTGTCCTCGGCCGTGAGGGCGGGCAGGTCTAGGGGAGCGATGCGGCCCCGCACTTTGAGCAGCGGGCGATTCGCCTCCTTGAAGAAGATGTCGGACGCGTTGTTCTCCACGGCGACACGTACTACGCGGTCGAAGTCCATTGGCGAGCTTTCACCTCATCTACGGAGACTTGACGCCCCGCACGCGCCATCCGGCCCCAAGGCCGGGCCAATGCTGGGCCGACTCTTCGCCCGACGCGGGGAGGATACCTTCGTCACCGGGCGGCCCCCGGCGCGCGGTTTTG
>CAZCER010000189.1:0-8487 GCA_964497385.1 uncultured Armatimonadia bacterium
CCGAGAAGCTGCTCCAGACGCGTCGTGCGGTCGAGCCCCGGTTCGAGCGGGTCGCGGAAGTCCCTCAGTTCCGGAACGGCGGTCACCCAGACCTCCCGCGCGGCCTCCATCGCCGCGCCGACCGACGCGTCGTACCCCTGCCACGACGTCCACGTCACCATGAGCACCTCGCGATCCGCCCCTTCTCCGCGCCACTGAAGGGAGGCGTTCTCTTCCGTGATCGCGATCAGGTCTCGCGAGATCTCGCTCGGCTCCGCAACGGCGGCGTCCGCGACCGCCCGAGCGTACGCCGCCTCCAGGGCCGCATCCGTCCATGGTGAGCCGCCCAGGTCCTGGCAGCCCGATCCGAACCCCATCGCGAGCAATGCGAGCCCCACGAGGAGCGCCGGAGGCCGTCTCGCCGCAATCATCGCCGCCGCCCTTCATCCATCCGCTTGCGCCGTCGCCCTCAGCGCCGCCGTCTCGCGCAACGCCCTCTCGACCTCGCCCAACGCGTCTCGTATGCCCGCGGCCTCGGCCGTGTCATCCCCGGCCCGCGCCACCGCCGACCTCAGAGCCTCCAGCACCAGCCGCTCATCCGGCGTTAGCCCCTCCGGCGCCCAGGCCAGCAAGAGCCTCGCCCATACCGCCACCGTCGCCGGGCGTTTCGTGAATCGCAACCAAAGCCGCGCCGAAGCGATCGCGTCGGCGCAGCCTCGCAGGTACTCGGCGGCGTCGTTCAAGTCGCGCGCGCGCAGAAGCCGGTCCTCGGTCGCGGCCGCCCGTGCGGTCGCCCAGAGAACGCCGCCCTCGAACCCAACCGTCGCGACCGCGACGATCCACAGCGCGATCGCTTCCCCCACGCCCACCGGACCCCGAGCGTACGCGCCCCATACCGCGACCCCCAAGAGCGCCACCCCGACGGCGCAAAGCGCCCGGGCTCCAACCAGCATCCTTCGGAACGGGCGGGTGTCGGCGTTCGTTCCGGACGGGTCGGGTTGTTCCGCCATGCTCCGCCTCCGGTCGTGCCTCCTCAGCGCCCCCCGTGTGTTACGGACCGGTCCCTCTGTTGGTTCGACTCTGGTCTCCTCCCCCGCCCGCCGCACTATCCGTCCCCCCGTCTCCTGCTCCCGCTCATCCCGAGTGCGCCGAGCCTGCGAGGCGTGTATCGAGGGAGAGCGGGGCGATGCTGTCCAGCCGCCCGTGACGAAGGCCAACCGGGGCAGAGACTTGATCCCGCACGCCCTTCGTCAAGCCCGCAACGCCGCTGCCGCGCCGTTCCGGTCTGCTCAGGGACGCGGGTACGGCCCCCCGTCGCGCCTGAGCCAGTGAGGAACCCCGAATCGCAACGGCGGGGCGACCCCTCTCGGGGACGCCCCGCCGCACTCCATCCCGCCAGCTCGTGTCCTACGGCTAGTGGGGGGGCCCTCCGGGACGCGGATACAGGCGCCGTATCCGGATGACCTGCGGGACCGTTCCCCTGTTCCCGCTGTCATCGATGAACTCCCAGTTAATCGACTGGTCCCCGATCTCATACGTGCTTCCATACCCGTCATGGTCCACCGGAGTGGGATCGTCGAGATCCGGGTCGCAGATGTCCGTCACGCCGCCCGGCGCCGCCAGCGGAAGCCCCGTCCCTCCGTGCGTCTCCCAGTATCCGAACACGCCCGACACGAGCGTCCAGTTCCAGGGCGACGGGAAGCTGCCTTCCTCGTGCTCGGGCTGCCCGATCTCCACATCCACGGTCGTGACGCCCGTCGTGTCGGGCGCCAAGGTGTCGAGCACCTCGACGTACAGGATTCCCGAAACGCCGTTCCCGGAGCTGTCCGTCGCCGTGCACTGGATCTCGTTCAGAATTGGCGAGCCGGGAAGGCTCACGGCGAGCACCCCGGCGGGTGCAGTGATCGTCACTCCCGTCCCCGCGTCGCAGTTGTCGGTCGCCGCCCCCGTGAAGGTCAGGTTCGACGTCGATGCGCCTCCGATGGTGTCGGCCTGAATGACGATCGTCGCGCCGATGTTCGTGGTCCCAGCCACCGGCAGCGGGTTCGCCTGCGCGTGGCTCCAAGCTTGCGTCCAGTTGATCGCCCCGATGGTCGGCGGCGTCCCGTCCTGCACGATGACCGTCTGCGTCGCCGTCGACGTGTTCCCGACGTGATCGGTCGCGATCCACTCGATCGTGTACGTACCGAGGTTGAAGCCGCCGGGGGGAATGTCGTTCGTCGTCAGCCATGGTGGGCTGTTCCCGCTCACGGGCGGGGTGAAATCGGGGTCAGCGGTGTCCGTGGCGCTCACGGCTCCGGCGAAAGCCGCCCCTGCCTCGAACTCCACCGTCCACCAACGCAGCGTGGGGGTGATCGCGGTGTTCGTGGTGGACAGCTCCGCCGTGATCGTGATGGGGGAGCCGCTGACGCCGAGGTTGGCAAGACTGTCGCCGGAGGTCACGTCGTTCGCGTTCCCGCCCGGAGAGCTGACGTTCACCTGGATGTCCGTCCCCGTCGGCTCAATCGTCGAGAAGCTGAGCGTGGTCCAATCCACCGTTCCCGGGTCGACCGTCCACTCCATCGTCCCGTTCGGCTCGTACGTGGTGCTGATGTCCTCGGTGGTCATCCACTGGCGGTACGCGAACACCGGGTTCTCCGTGAAGAACGCGTCCGTGGCGGGTGCGGGCGGCCCCGCGGTCTCCAAACCCATGAGTCCTTCACCGAAGGCCGTCGCTTCAGGCCACACAGTCCCGTAGTACGCGGCTGCGTTCCCGCTCCAGAGGACGACGAACTCGTAGTAGTTGCCGGCCGTGAGAATGATGTTGAGCCCGGCGGGCGAGTAGAACGGACCGGCCCCGCCCGCGCCCGGATAGGTGGCGGTGTAGGAGTAGATCCGCGTATAGGAGCCTAGCGCGCCGCCGGTTGTCGACTCGTACACCGCGAAGGTCAGGTCCTGGTCCCCGCCGAGATCAAGTCCGGCTCCAAACTGGGTAAGCCGCGAGGTCGTATCACACCGGTACCGGTTTCCACAGCCGGCGCCTCCGATGCCCAAGCCCAACCAGTAGCTGGCGCCCATGTCACCCACTGACCCGGTAACCGGTGTGGCGCTCCCGCTCGTGGACGCCAGTTGCACGGCGCCGTCCTCGTACGACACGACGTCCACATCGGTGGGCGTGTTCGACCCCGAACTGAAGTCACTCACCGTTGTCTGCGTGAGCGAACTCCCGGTCGGGATCGTACCGGCATGGGTCATCTGCTCGAAGTAGATCGGGTCCTGCGCGACCGTGATGACCGGAGCCTCGCTGTCCTGGGTCGCGGACTCCACGTCCGACCACGCGCTGTACGTCGGCCCCGCGAGCGCCTCCGCCCGGACGCGATAGTAGTAGAGCCCCGCGTCCGCAAGTCCCGCGAAGGTGCACGACTGCGGTTCCGTCCAGCCGCCGCCGGGGCGCGGGATGGTCTGCTCGCCGACGAGCGTCCCGAAGGCCGGATCCTCCGAACACTGCACCACGCACTGATCGGCAAGCGGGTCGATGCTCTCCCACCCGATCTCGTTCTCCGTGCCTCCGTCGTAGTACCCGTAACCTCCGCCGGTGCGATCAACGTCGTACCACTCCGTCAGCACCGGCGCCGCGAGCGCCCCGACGGGAAGCTCGATCGACACCGTGAAGGTGATCTGGCTCGTGTTGCCCGAGTCGTCGGTCGCCGTGACCGTCACGACCGTGTCCCCCGCCGGGAAGTTCGAGCCCGACGCGGGTGCGTACGTCACGTCGACCGCCGCGTCGCATACGTCGGTGGACGTGGCGGTGAAGTCAATGTCTCGCCCGTCCCCCAGCGTGAGTTCCTGGAGCGAGATCACGCCCCCGTCCCCGACAGTTCCGGCCTCCCCGTTGCCGGCGTCCCACGACACCGGACTCGGCGCGCTCGGGTTCGCGACATCGGTGACGCGCACGGTGAACGTGCAGACCTGCACGTTTCCGGCCCCGTCGCTCACGCGCCAACTTAGCACGGTGTCACCGAGCGGGAACGCGTCTCCCGACTCGGCGCCCGTCGACGAGCCCAGGTACAGAGCGTCCGGGAACGGGTCCGTGGCGTCCTGGGCTTCCCATGTGAACTCCACGACGGTGCCCGCGGCGGTCAGCTGGTTCAGGTAGACCACGACCGGCTGCTGCTGAGGGAATGTGCCCTCGGGATCGCATGTGACATCATATGCCCAGGGATCCGTGACCGTGACCTCGATGTACGGCGGGTCCGTGTCCTGGGCTGGCGCCGAGACACCCAGAAGCAATACCAACGCCGCGGACGCGACGAGTACGTGCGCAGGATTCCTCATGTTCGGCCTCCCATGGAGCCACTGCTGCGGGCCCGCTATGTACATATTACCCCAGCGCCCCGCGAAACCGAACATTCGGCCCGCCCGGCGCGGATTCATGCTGATTCCCTACTCGCGGAACCACTTCCTCGGCCTTCGCGCACCGCCCTCGCTCAGAAACTCGGTCGTTCGTCTCTCAGCCGCTTCCGAGAAGCACACAAAAGTTTGTGTGCTCTGGGCAATCGCCCGCTGCGTTAGCTCGGACCCTCCGCCGCGGCGGCCAGCGCCGCCTTCACTTCCGGCGGAGCCGAGCCCATCCCGTAGTGGGCTTCGATGACGCGCAGCCACTCGCCGGCCTCGGCCATCTCGCCCAGGCCGGCCCACCCGCGACAGAGGTTCAGCCAGGTCGCCGGCGGGCGCGTCGCCACGGGCCCACTCCAAGGGTCCGGAGCGCCCCGCGAAAGCGCGCGCGCCTCCGCGGAAGCCGTGGTCAGGAGAGTGCGCGCCGCCTCAAGTTGCCCGATCGCGACCTTCGCGCGCGCAAGGCCCGCCAGCGTGTCGCAGCGCCCGCTCGGGCCCAGAACGCCCCCGCCTTCTCCGTCCAGGGTGAGAGCCCTCGAGAGCGCCCGGTCGCACGTCGCGTAGTCTTCGGCCGCGAGCGCGAGCAGCCCCAGTCTCAGGTGATAGGCCGCGCTCCCGGGCTCCGAGTCGCACAGATTCTTCAGCACCGTGAGCGCGAACCCGTACCAGCGCTTCGCCTCGGCCTGACCGCCGGCCGTGCTCGCATCCACGCCCTCGCCCCACGCCTGGTACAGGGTCGCGAGTTCAAGCTGGATCTCCGGCGCCCCCTCGGCGTCGCCCTCGCGGAGCACGGACTCCGCCGCCCGCCAGTCGCCCACCAGTCGCAGCGCCCGCGAGCGGGCGACCCGCGTCGCCGACGATTCAGGGGTGACTTCGGAGAGCACTCGCAAGGCTTCGTCCCCTCGCCCCGCAGCCACCAGCGCCTGGGCGTAGCTGAGGCCGGCCTGCGATGCCTCGGGCCCCCTCCCCACAGCGACCAGACTCTCGTAGGTGACGTGAAGGTGCTCGATGAGGCCCTCGTTCGCCACCGCCCCGCGTAGGTCGAGGAGCGCTGGTTGCGAGATCGCGAGCGCCTCTTCCCACGCTTGCCTCAGCAGCATCCGATGCGCCTGAGGGGCCGAGCCGGCCGCCGCGAGACATCGCGCCGCCGTGTAGTCCGGATCCTTCGCAAGGGCTTGCCGCGCCTTCGCCACGGCGCCTTCGTCGTCGCCCACCGCGTAGAGGGCGAGACCTTGATAGTATGCAGTATATGCATCTCCGCTAATCGTGTCACTCGACTGCGTTGCGTTGTGAAGCGTCTCACCATCGAAGCACTCGAGCGCCGCCCCCGCTTTCCGCGCAAGGGCCGTGATGAACCCGTCCAGATCCACCATGTGCCCCCGCAGCCGGTTGGCGACCACGGTCCCTCCCGATGGCCCGGGATCATAGACCTCCCACCGGCAGTCGATGAGACTCTCGGCGGACTTCAGATCAACCAGCAGAACCCTGTCCACCCCGAGCGCTCGCGCCGCCGCGCGCGCCCCCCCGGATGTGAGCGGAGTCGGAACTCCCTCGACCGTGCCGGCGGCTCGCTCAAAGGCCGACGGACCGATGACGAACACGTGCGCCGACGCCGCTCGCAGGAACTTGGCGGTCAAATCGTCCTCGATCGCGAGCCCCGCCGCCGTGTCGATCGGCTCACCGTACGTCCCGCTGACGGGAGCGATGGCAATCAGGAACGCTACCTTCCGCGCTTCCTCGACCACCGGCGCCGCCTCCTGAGCCGGAGCGACGAGACAGGGCCAGAGCAGCGCCAGGGCGACGGCCAGGCCGGCGCTCCTCCCCATCACGGTCCCTCCTCTCGCCGACGAGCCAGCGCCCGGATGCAGGCGGAGCGCATCACATCGGTCGGGGGCGCCACGCCCGTCCAGAGTTCGAAAGAGGCGGCGCCCTGGTGCACTAACATGCCCACTCCATTCACGACCTCACAGCTCGCCTGCCGCGCACGGCTGAGTAGCACGGTTTCCTCTGGATTTGGCACGATGTCCACAACCAGCAGTCCCTCCGGGAAGTCCTCCGGCTGGAGGGGCAGGCATCCATCGACCTTGGGCCACATCCCGAGCGGCGTCGTGTTCACAAGGACGTCGGCCTCTCGAACCGCCTGCGCCAGTTCCCGAGCCTCCAGGCCGCTCTGTGTGCAACCCGTGCCGCGGTCTGCGGCCAGTCTGGCCAGTTCGGCGCGCGACGCCGCGTTCCGCGCGGCTAAGTGAACGCTCCGGACCGCCTCGCCGACCAGAGCGCCGAGAATGGCCCGGGCCGAGCCGCCCGAGCCCGCGAGAACGACCCGTTTGCCTTCCAGCGAGGCTCCCGCCTCGGCCACCGAGCGGACGAACCCGATGCCGTCCGTCGAGGATCCCACGATCCGGCCCTCGTTGTTCGTCAGCGTGTTGACGCAGCCCGCCGTCCGGGCGGACTCGTCCGTCTCATCGCAGAGCGCGAGCAGCGGCTCCTTGTGCGGAATCGTCGCGTTCAGCCCTCGGATTCCGAGCGCTCGAAGAGCTTCGACCGCAGCCGAGAGGCGCGCCTGCACGACCCGGAACGCCAGATACACGGCGTCCATTCCGAGGGCTTCGATGGCCGCCGCATGCATGGCCGGAGACAGCGAGTGCTCAACCGGGCACCCGATGACCCCAAAGACGGTCGTGGTCGTTGTGGGCATGGCTCGCCCCCAAGTGTTTCACGTGAAACATCCGGCTGCCGCGGCGCGCCGCGGCGTGTCTCGGCGCGGCCGCTACTCCGGGTCCGTCAGCCCCAGCGCGCTCGCCGAGGGCACCGAGCCGAAGGTGGAGATCAGCCGTGCGATCCGCTCCAGATCCTCGGAGCTGTAATATCGGATCCGAATCGTCCCGGCCCCGCTTCGCATGTTCGAGATCTCGACCTCGGTGCCCAGCGTGGTCCGCAGGGCGGTCTCCATCTCCTCAATGAACGGCTCGAGGCTCTCCTGGGCCTCCGACTTCTTCCGCTTCGGCTTTTCCGGCTCCGGCTCGGCGTGCCCCGTGGTGCGCTGAACCAGCTTCTCGGCCTCCCGAACGGAGAGCCCGTCCCGCTCGATCCGACGCCAGATCATGTGCCGCTCCGCCTCGTTCGCGACCTGCAGCAGCGCCCGACCGTGGCCTTCACTAAGCGCCCCGGAGCCGATCCGATCCTGTATCTCCTGGGGCAGTTTCAGCAGCCGCAGCGTGTTCGTGATCGAGGCGCGGCTCCGCCCTGTAGCCGCCGCGATGTCCTCCTGCGTGACCCCGAACTGGTCGATCAAGCGCCGGTAGGCGAGGGCCCGCTCGATCGCGTTGAGGTCTTCGCGCTGCACGTTCTCCACGAGCGCGAGCTGCAGCATCTCCGAGTCCGTGGCCTGCCGAACCATGACTGGAACGGCCTCCAGCCCCGCGATCCGCGCCGCGCGCCAACGCCGCTCCCCCGCGATGATCTCGTACCCCGCGCCCGTCTGACGAACCACGAGCGGCAGGATGACCCCCTGGGAGCGGATCGACTCCGCGAGTTCCTTGAGGGCTTGGTCGTCGAACTGCTTGCGCGGCTGGTGTGGATTCGGCTGGATTTCGGACACATTGACCGAGAGAACCGTCTCCTGCCCCGCCGGCTTCCCGCCGCTCGGGATCAGGGAAGACAACCCTTTACCCAAGCCCCGATTCTGCACGCTCGATCACCTCCTGCGCCAACAGACGGTACGCGTGCGCGCCCCGGCTATCCGGCGCGTACTGCGTCACCGGTCGCCCATAGCTGGGCGCCTCACTGAGTCGAACGCTGCGGGGGATCGCCGTCTCGTAGACAACCCCGCTGAAGTGCGATCGGATCTCCTCAGCCACGTCCAGAGACAACCGCAGCCGCTTGTCGAACATCGTGAGCAGCACCCCGCCGATCTCCAGACCCGGATTCAGCGTGGAGCGCACCAGATCGACCACGCGGAGGAGCTGGGAGAGCCCTTCCAGGGCGTAGTACTCGCACTGGATCGGGATCAGCACGCTCGACGCCGCCGTGAGGCTGTTCACCGTCAACAGGCCCAGCGACGGGGCCGAGTCGATCAGCACGAAGTCGTAGCGGTGCTGCAGATCCGCCAGGGCGCCGCGCAGCCGCGTCTCC
>CAZCER010000190.1:0-6979 GCA_964497385.1 uncultured Armatimonadia bacterium
GTTCCCCGTCCCGACGCCAGGCTACGCGCCCCGACGGAGCGACCGCGGCCACGCCGTGCCGGCCGAACGCCGCCACCGCCACGTCGGGCGCGATGAGCGCCACCCCGGACGAGAGCCTGGCGTCCGGACGACGGTCGCGCTCCAAAACCATCTCCGAGGTGACCTCGCGCCAGCGGCTCAGGTCGGCCGACCAGTGGTAGAGGGAGTCGTAGAAGCGCACCCAGAGCGAGCCGTCCGCGGCCTCGGTCACGCCGTTCCGAGATGCGGAACGCAACGGCTTCCTCGCGATCAGTTGTCCATCGGGGTGCGTGAGAAGCATCTCGCCGCCGTCCGACGACGCCGAGGAGCGCTGGGTGAACACCACGAGCCGGCCCGACGGCAGCTGCTGCACGGAGACGTTGCGAACTTGCCCGGCGAGAGCGATCCGGCCGCACTCCTTGTACCCCACATCCGCGAGGGTCGGCGTCGGCAACTCGAGGTCACCCGACGTAGCCGTCGCCTCGTCGCCTTCGCCAAGGCACAGGAGCCGCCCATCGCTCGAGAGCGTATACAGCGTGCGGTCCGGCCCAATGGCGGGCTCGTTCGTCCCCATCCACGAGCCCGCGAGGGGGATCTCCCAGAGCGTCTCGCCCTTGGGGGACGTCGCTTGGAGCGAGCCCTCGTAGTGCCCCGGGATCATCTGGGCCATGGGGTTGGCGGCCCCGTCGGCGACCCACCGGGACGTGCGCACGTATGTGCATCCCTCGCTGTCGACGACGGCGCCGCCCTGTCCGCGGCCATCCATGCCCATCGGCGGCGGGAGGCGCTCGACAGGCGTGTTGTCCTCGGTGACGTTCCCCGCGCGATCGACGCTCCGTTGGCTCTCGCTGTTGCGGATGAACGCGCCGCCGTCCTCTCGCGGATGGACCCAGAAGCCCTCGGGCCGGCCGATGCGCCACAGGCGCTCCCCCGAAGGAGCGATCGCCTCGAGCGAACCTCCCTTGCCTTGGGTCGCGACGAAGACGGTTCCGTCCCCCGTGACGGCCAGGCGCCCGCAGTCACCGGCCACTTCCGACTCCCACCTCAGTTCGCCGCTTTCCGCGACCGACCGCACCATGGAGTCATGACAGAGCGCCACGACGCCCCCATCGGGCGCGGGCCACACCTGCCGCCCGAACCCGGCGCGGTTCCTCTCAGGGCCCCACGTCGTGACGTCTCCGAAGGTCGCCTGACCGAACTGCAGTCGCCACCGGAGAGCGCCGTCCGGCGCAAGCGCGTGAAGGCGGTTCAGGTCATCGAGCGTGTAGACCGCGCCATCCGCCGCCAGCGCGGGCGGGCCCGGCAGTCCGATGTCCGCGTCGTAGCCCCACAGACGCTCTCCGTCCGAACTGAACGCGGTGATGCAGATCCCGGGGCTGTGGACGTAGACCCGCCCGTCCGGTGAGACGATCGGCGCGCCGCTGAACACCCCGCTCTCTGACGCCCAACGCAGCACCGGATGGCGCGGACCGGGGTGCGGGCTCGGCCCGGCCGGGGGGAGCGCGTCGGGCTCTCTGCCCGGCGCGGCGTCGGTGACCGTCATGAGAGTGGGCCCCAGGACGGCCGGCGCCCGATGGCCGGGGCGGGTTTTGGCGCACCCCGCGAGCGACAGGAGCCCGGCGAGAACCGCCGAGCAGACCACCAGCGCACGGACTGAGTCATAGGTGCGGATCATCGGTGCTCCCCCTCTCCCGGCAAGGCCGGCGGTGCGACAGGTCGATAGGCGGTCAGCTCGGTCCCCTCACGCACGTAGAGCCAACCGTTCGGGCCGTCCAGCACGCGGCCAGGCCGGTCGATCTCTCTGAAGGCGTGCCAGGCCACGACTCCGTTCGGGTACCGACGCGTGTGCGTGATTCCGGCCGCGCCGGACCGAGGAGGCGGCAGCCGCTCAACAGCGCGATCGGGCCACCACCGCTGAAGCACGCGTCCCTGACTCCCGAGGATGACCTCGGCTGACCCCAACCGGGCATGCAGGCCGCGCGCCTCCGGGCCGATCCAGTGCGCCTGCGCCCATAGGGACGGATCCCACCTGAGTCCGGCGACCCGCCAGCTCACCTGGCCATCCGGGTCAACGCCGTAGGCGTGCTCCTCCCCTACGACTGCGGCTCCGCCGCCAGGCAGATCGACGACGTGGCCCCGCTGGCACTCGGACTCCACAGACCACAGCTCCCGCCCGTCGACGCTCAGTCCCGCAAGCCTGGCTTCCCCGCTCGCCAAGCGACCGAAGACGTACGCCACCGACCCGTCGAACGTGATCGACGCACCGGAACCGAACGGCCCATGGCGCCAGAGCGTCTCGCCGCGCCGCGAGACCGCGGCGGGGCCGTCGCTCTCCAGCACGGCGATGGCCCGTCCGCCCTCGACCGGAATGGGCGGGGAGATGTCGCTGAAGCGCCCCTCGACCCGCCATCGGTCGCCGCCGGTCGAAGGGATCCAGTAGAGCCGGCCGTCCGCCCGAAGCCAGATGGAGCCGTCGTCCGCTTCGGCGATCGCCGGATGCGCCAGCACGAAGTCGCCCCAGGCGTCCCGCCACCGCACGGCGCCGTCTGGCTCGACGGCCATGAGGACCACCGCGTCTTGCGGGGGCGCCTCGGGTTGCTCGAGGAGCGCGTAGACGCGCCCCGACTCCACGATGTGGATGTACTCCCTGTCTGTCGGCGGGCCGGGCGTCGGGACGCTCCAGGCGCGCTCGAGTCCGAGGTCCTGCAGGCTGGGCTGGCGCCAAGCGGCTGTATCCACCGGTTCGGACACGCGAGACGCGTCATCGAACTTGCAGAGAACGCCCCCGAGGATCGAGTAGACGGCGCCGTCAGGCGAGAGCGCGGCGGCCGAGACGCTGTCGAACGGAGCCGTTTCGAGGCGGACTCGCCAGAGCGTGGCTCCCTCACGCGTCGCCCCGGTCAGCAGGACGCCGCAGGGCCGGTTCACGTCCTGGAGTGGGGGTGCAAGCCCATGGACCACGTAGACGGTCCCATCCGGTCCGGGCGTTGCCAGCGCCTCGTCGACCGGCTGAAGCCCGTCCCGAAACGCTTCCTCGGGAGGGCTGTACAGCGTTCTCCACTCGGCGCCGTTCCACTCATTCACGTCGCCGCCCCACGACGCAAGCCAGCGGTTGGGCTCAGGCATTGCCTGCGGCCGGGCCCACCCCGACTTCGGGTCGCGCAGGACAGCGCCGTCTCCGTCCAGTTCGCGCGCGCCTCCGTCCGTGATGACGACCGGCAGCCCCTCGCTGGAGAGCGTCACCCACGAGCCCACGCTGACGCGCCGGCTCCACAGCGGTTCGCCTTCCATCGTCAGGCGGCTGAGCGCGCCGGCGCGACTTGGCTCCGATCCGGTTACCCAGGACCCTCCGCTCACGACGTAGATGTCCCCGGCCGGGCTGACGGCCATGGCTGAGATCTCCCCACTGAAGGAGATCTCGCGTTCCCAAGCGCCGTCCCCCGAGAGGATGTGCACGCCGCCCAGCCCGCGCCGCGCCACCGCTCCGCCATCCGGCAGCGGGGCCACATGCACACCGACAAGCGGGCCCCAGCCCTTGCGGCGATGGACAAGATCCTCGCTCTCGTCGGTCTCGGCGATCCAGACGACCGACCCGTCCGGAGCCAGCTTGTGAACGCGCCCGAGGTCATCGAGCACGAAGAGCGAGTCGTCCTTGCCAAGCGCCATCGCGCACGCGAGCCCCATCCCCGCGCCGTAGGTCCATCGGACGCGGCCATCCGATGAGTACGCGTACACGCCGTTGCCCGGCGAGAGGACGCACACCCCTCCATCGGAGCGGACCAGGGGGTCGCCCTCGTAGGCCACGCCGTTCGTGGAGCGCCACGCGAGAACGGGGCGCTCCGTCGCGCGGGGTGTCTCGCCCGCCTGGGGCGTGCCGGCGACCTGCGCCAGAGCGCCGGTCACCGCCACCGGAGCGGGGCTCGCCTCGGGACCCGCGGCCGGGTGCTCCGCGGTCCGGTCGCAGCCGCCAAGCCCAAACACGAGAAGCGCGTGCACAGCACCTGCCAGACCAATCGCTCCGATGCGACGCATCGTCGTTGCCCCCGGTTCGCCCCAGGCCGCGCCGCTTGCGACGCGCCAACCAACCACACCTCGCGGGCAGGCGCCAAGCCGCTCGGCCCACGCGAATCCTCGAGCGTCCCCGCCCTTGGGAGCGGTCACGCCGGCGAAGCGCCGCCGTCGCATGGGACGCACCTATAGGACGGTCCCTCGGGGCAGCCTGTTCCATTACACCAAGACGGGGGCGCGCTCCGACGCCGTTCGCTAGTACCCGAACACACTCGGAGCGTCGGTCGAGAACTGGAGCCAGTAGCTCATCTCGCTGCCGCGCGGCGCCCCGCTCTGGTACTCGGCCGCGAGGGTGAGCGTGAACGGCACGGCCTGGGTGATGTTGCCGGTCCCGATGAGTTCCGCGCGCACCCGGTGTCCGGGCCAGCGGTTCAGGAGCCCCGCGCCGCGGCTGTAGTAGTAGTCGTAGATGAAGCGCGCGTTCACCTGGTCGAGCCAGAGTTCGGGCCACATCCCGTGCCAGGCGTACGTCGCGAGGCGCTTCTGGTAGGTGAGGCTCGGGAGGACGTACCCGCCCTGGATGTTCCCGCCCGCCCGATCGCTCGTGTAGAGCGCGCGAGCGTCGAGTCCGGCGGTCAGGCTGTCCCGCGCGCCGTTGTAGGTCCACACGCGGTCGTAGTCGACCACGGCGTCATAGAGCCTTCGGTTGTCCGAGAGCCAGGGCATGCCCGCGCGGAAGGTCGCGGTCAGCGACTCGTTGCCTTCCGCGGGCTTCAAGCGGTACGTGCTGTACGAGGCCTCCGCGAACGTGAGCCCCTGGTCGTCCGGGAAGGGCGCGTTGTCGGTCAGCGAGACCGTGTGGAACTCCTGGTAGCCGAGGCCGAGTCTCCACTGGTCCCTTCGGAGCGTGGACTCCCACGGGTTCCGTGCGTACCGCCCCGCGATGGTGTAGAGGCGGTCCACGTCGATCACGCCCTGCGGAGCGCCGTTCGGGAGCGTGTTCGCCTCGAGCGCCTCGCTGAGCCGCACCTCGTAGCCCCAGCGATGCTCATCGTTGCCGTATTGGAGCAGGTAGCCCGGCCGCTTCGCCTGGAGCGAGTAGCTGATCTCCGCCGCGAACTGGTGCTGCTGGAGCGGGTCCTCCGCGAACAGCCGCAGCGCCGGCTGGTAGCCGTACGGGTCCGTGATGATGTTGGGGCGCACGAGGTAGAACTGCACCGAGTCCCACGAGTCGTACTTCTTGGTCACCCACTTCGACGCATCGACCGACGCGTACGTCTCCTCGAGCGGCGCCGCCGCACGGTAGTGCGGCTCATAGCCCTCGGCGGCGCGGCGGGGGAGGTCCTCGGCCTCGCCGAACGTTCGCGACGCGTCGAGGAACCGGAGTTCCGAGGTCTGGCTGCCCCAGGCCGCGACCGCGAGTTCCTTCCCATCCGGCGTCCACGACGGGTCATAGAGGGTGCGGATGCCCTCCTGGCTCACCATCGTGAGCTTCTCCGTCGCGAGGTCGTAGACGTAGATCTGGGGGATGCCCTTCCGGTAGCTGTAGAAGGCGATGCGGTCCTCGGTCGGAGACCACGCCGGAGCGCGGTTGTAGCCGCTCTCGTCGTCGAGAATCATCCGGAAGCCGTCGCCTTCGACGCCGATCGTCGCCAGGTTCACGTTGCCGTCGTGGACGACCTCGCACGCGAGAGTCTGGGAGTCGGGCGCCCACGTGGGCCGGAAGACGTTCAGGGGCATGTCCTCGCCGGCGGTGAGGAGCCGGACGTTCCCGCCCTCGGGGTCCATCAGCGCAAGGCGGCTTGCCTCGCCGAACCCGTCGAAGCGGACGTGCGCGATCCACTTGCCGTCCGGCGACCACGCGGGGTCCATGCAGTTCTCGTCATGGCTGATGCGGTCGTTCCGGCCCGTCTCGAGGTCGTGCACATAGAGCCCGAAGCGCACGACGCCGTTCGGCTTGCTCCAGTACCGTCCGTAGGCGAGGCGCTTCGAGTCCGGAGACCAGGAGAACACGACGGACTTGTAGAGGTCGGTGTCCGAGGAGATCAGGCGGCGGTTCTGGCCGTCGATGTCCGACACGAAGAGCTGCATGCTGTGCTCGTGGGTGTCGACCATCGCCGTGAACGCGACCTTGGCGCCGTCCGGGCTGACCTCGGCGGCCCGCACCATCGCGACCCCGAGGTCGAGCCCGCGCGAGTATTCCTCGACCGGATGGTGCATCTTGAGGACGGGCTCGTAGTGGGCGCGCACGTACGCCTGCCAGTTCCGATAGAACTCGTTGTAGCTCACCCCGAGCACATCGCGCAGAGCCTTGTCCATGTCGGGGAAGTCGCGGAATTCCGTAAGGATGCGCTGGACGGTGTCCTCGCCGCCGAGTTCGACCATGTAGGCGACCATCGACTGGCCCGCCGCATACTTCAACCAGAGATCGGTGAGAGGACCTTCGGCCTCGTAGTCCATCGCCGCAACCGGCGGGAGCGCGTCCTCGAGCACCGCCGCGCGCAGCACCGAGTAACCGAGTTGCGAGTAGCGATTGGCCTCGCTCTCGGCGATGCCCTCGTAGAGCCAGCCCGGAACCAGCGGGGCCGTCACCCACTCCCACGTCGAGGGGACGGGGCCGCTCCGGAGCTTGTAGTACGTGCAGACGTGCGCGAACTCGTGGACCACCAAGTTGAGCCACGTGGCCTGGTCGAGCCGCGCGTCGTTGATCGTGTTGCCGATCAGGAAGATTGAGTGCCGAAGCTGGGAGGCGAACTCGCGCGTCTGGGTCGAGAACTCGCCGAGCACGATCGGCGTCCTGCGCGTCGGGCGCGCGCCCACCGACTGAACGACGCGCTCGTAGTTGCCTTCCGCGATGAGCGCCACGGTGCGGGCGGTGTTCTCGAGCCCCTGGTGGTGGATGACCCGGAAGTGCTCGGTCTCGAGGACGCTCCAGTCGAGTTCGGAGTGCGTG
>CAZCER010000190.1:6989-8465 GCA_964497385.1 uncultured Armatimonadia bacterium
GTCCGGAAGCCGACCGAACGCCGCGCCGGCGCAGACGAGAATCGCCGCGATGGTGGTCACCGTACGCCTACGAATCATGGAGCCCGACATGCGTGCCTCCCAGGTCTCTCCGAACGCGCTCACGCGCCCCGCAACGCCGCTGCTCCATAGGTTCCGCGAGAGGGCCGGATTCCCTGCGGTCCGCCCTCCCGGCCCAAATGCGCGGGGGCGAAGGAGTTCCGATGGAGCAACCCGGAATCTAGGCCCCATGTTCGGAGCTTGGGCGGCGTCTCTCGGCGCCGTGGACGGAACCACGAGGGAAGAGGTGCGTTCGCTTGGCGAAGAAGCTGCAAGTGGGGATCATCGGGACCGGGGGCATCTCCGGCGCCCACATCAACGGATACCAGAAGCTTCCGGGTGACTGCGAGATCGTGAGCGTCTGCGATGTGAACGCGGCCGCGCTCAAGGAGGTCGGCGAGCGCCTCTCCATCCCCGAGTCCGCGCGCTTCACCGACTACAACAAGATGCTCTCCAAGGGCCCGGCGCTCGACATCGTGTCGGTGTGCACCCCGAACAACTACCACAAGGACCCGACCATCGCCGCGCTCAAGGCCGGCGCCCACGTCCTCTGCGAGAAGCCCATCGCCGGGAACGCGGCCGACGGCGAGGCCATGGCCGCCGCCGCGCGCAAAGCCGGAAAGCGCCTCATGATCGGCCTCCACAACCGCTGGCACGCGAACGCCCAGGCCATCAAGTCGTTCATCGACAAGGGCGCCCTCGGGAACATCTACCACGCGAAGGCCATCGCGCTCCGACGCCGCGGCGTCCCGAGCTGGGGCCGTTTCATCGAGAAGGACTACTCCACCGGCGGACCGCTCATCGACATCGGCGTCCACATCCTGGACCTCACGATGTACATGCTCGGCCACCCGAAGCCGACCTCGGTCATGGGCTTCACCTACGACCCGCTCGGCAAAGCGAAGCCGGCCCAGTTCGTGCCGTGGGGCCCGTGGCGGAACAAGGACTTCGATGTGGAGGACTACGCCGTCGGCCTCGTGCGTTTCGACGGCGGCCTGAGCCTGCTGCTCGAGGCGGGCTGGGCGATGAACATGGACAACCCGAACGGCGCGAACGAGGAGTTCAACTTCAAGATCCTCGGCGACAAAGGCGGCGCCCAACTCACCCCGACCGCCATCTACGGTGAGGCGAACGGGTACCTCACGAACACGCTGCCCGTCCACTTCCCGAACACGAACGGCCATGAGGAAGAGGTGCGCCGGTTCATCGAGGCCATCAAGAAGGGCCCGAAGGCCCCGACCCCCACTCCCGCCGAGGACGCCGTCCTCGTGCAGAAGATTCTCGACGGCATCTACGAGTCGAGTCAGAAGGGCTGCGAGGTCAAGATCAGCTAGCGAGGCACATGCGGACCGGCCGCACGGAGGGGCGCGTAGATAGTATGGGATGACCAGCCCCCGAGGTCGTATCTTGCGCGGGTTG
>CAZCER010000191.1:0-8457 GCA_964497385.1 uncultured Armatimonadia bacterium
CTTCGTGCGGGCTCCGAAAGGGCTGATTGTCTGTGGGACGTTCGATCTCGCCGCCCTTGAGGCCAGGGGAGTCGCGGCGGCTTCCGTAAAGGGCATCAAGACGATCGACGAGGCCCTCGCGACGCAGGTAGACGGTGTGACGCAACAGGCCAGGGATCTTGGCATCGAGTCGGAGATGCCCGTTGAGGAAGCACTCGCCCGGCTGATGTGAGCGGACCTCGGAGTCCAGCCGCCGCGTTCGGACCTCTCCCGTCGGGCGTGGTGCTCGCGGCTGTGACGGATGGTCTGCTAGCGCTGAAGGAGAGGGCATTGCCGACCGTGCGCGCGAAACAGGCGTATCGGAGACTGCTCGGGGACTCCCGCTGCGGAGGCGGAGTGTGATGGGGCTTAGTCGCTTGCGGCGCGTATGGCTGGCTGGCGCTGTGTTCCTCGGCGCCGCCGGCTTTGCGTGCGCGGATCTGACCGCTTACGCACAGGTGCGCGCCTCATGCGCCGAGGATGGAGGCGACGGGCGCCTCAGCGTGCGGCGTCTGAAAGCCACTTACGAAGGTCGCCTCGGAGCTGATGCCACGTTCCTGGTCCAGGGCATCTACAAGTCGGGCAACGCGAGTGCTACCGATGACGCCGTCCATCTCCAGGAGGCGCTGGTGCGGACGCACTTCGGCGGTGGCGCTCTCACCGCCGGCCAGTTCAAGCCGCCCTTCGGGCGGGAGCGGTTCACGCCGGACTGGGATCTGGACGCCATGGACCGGTCGGTTGCCACCGACTCCCTCGTGCCCAACGGGAAGCTGGACGAGGGCCAGGGGTTCACCCGTGACTACGGCGTACAGTGGGAGCGCGGTTCACGCGGCGGGCGCTTCTGGGGGGCCCTTGGCGTGTTTTGCGGCCACGGGGCAAACTCACAGTGGCGGGGCGTCGGGCCGCTGATCGCGGGGCGTGTCGTCTGGACGGCGCACAGGGGCGGGAGCAGCCTGCTGCGGGTCGGGGCTTCAGCCTCGTGGCGGCGTGCGGACGCGCTCAACCTGGACAACGCGCTTCCCGGTGAGGACGATCTCAGCCGCTTCACCGGCGAGGATGTCCGATGGGGCCTGGACCTGTCGCTGGACTACCATCGTTCGCGGCTCCGGGCCGAGGTGCTCGGCGTCAGTCTCCGTGCGAGTGAGGCACGTAGCGGACGTCGGCATGCCGCCGGCGGCTACCTGCAGGTCTCCTACTGTGTGGCACACCGTGTAGAGGCAGCGGCCAAACATGAGTGGTTCGATCCGAACACCGCGGTTCGTGACCCGCGTGATCGGAGACAGACGAGTCTAGCGCTCACCTACCTGCTGCACGGCCGTCAAGACCGCCTGCAGCTCGCCTACGTCCGGCCAGTGGCGGCATCCGGTCAGCGTGACGCTGGCCGCCTGCTCTGCCAACTCCAACGGTTCTTCTAAGCAGGAGGCGAGTCTGATGGATAGAGGCACTCCGCGCACCGTCATAGGCGTTCTGGCCGTACTCTCGGCGATCGTCGTTGCGCTCGGAAGCGGTGCGGGCAACGTCCGGGCCCAGGAGGGCGTCAGCGCGCCGGACCGTGGGGCCACGCTGCGCACCGGCGTCTGCCCCCCCTTCGCGCTTCGGGACGAGTCGGGGCGGGCCATCAACCCGGTGACCGGTGAGAACGCCGATCAGCCCTACTCGCCGAAGCGGACGTGCGGGGCGTGCCACGACTACGATAGGATCACCGAGGGCTACCACTTCACCCAGGGCGCGGGCGAGGGCCCGACCAAGGAGCAGTCGGAGCGCGTGGGCTGGGCCAGCACACCGGGGCTCTACGGGGGCAACTGGTGCTCGCCCGCGCCCCTCTACTGCTACCTCTCCCCGAAGACCAACGAGTCCGCCCGGACAATCGACCTCACGTCCTTCACGCTCATGGCCGGAGGCTGCGGCGACTGCCATCCGGGTGGCGGGCCGGCGGAGTACGACCGCGAGGGCAAGCGCTACGACGAGTGGATGCGCGATCCGGCGAGCGGCCTCACGAGCGGCGGAGAGAACGGGTTCGACGGCGACTACTTCAGGGCGCGCTGGTCGGAGTCCGGGGTGATGGAGGCCGATTGCCTCATCTGCCACCAGCCCGAGTACAACATGGCGGAGCGCAACCGGCAGAAGGCGGCGCTCAACCTGCGGTGGGCCGCGACCGCCGGCTCGGGGCTCGCGACCGTCGGCGGATCAGTGAAGGACGGGCAGCCCGTGAACGTGGCCTACGAGTCCTCGCGCTTCACCGAGGACGGCAAGCTCCGGCTGGGTGCGAGCCCGAAGACATCGCTCCATCTCGTGCGCGAGCCTCGGAACACCGCGTGCATGCAGTGTCACGAGCAGCCGGGCTGGAAGAAGCGCGGCTCGGACTATCGCTCCGAGAGCGATGTGCATCTCGCCGCCGGCTTGCGTTGCATCGACTGCCACCCCGCCGGCTCGAGCGCCACGGACCCGCGTATCAACGGGTATGAGGAACACCAGATCGCGAAGGGCGACGACCCCGGCGGGCTGGTGAGGGACGACCTCGACAACACTATGGTAACCTGCGCGTTCTGCCACACGACAGGCAACCTCGGCGCCCCCGTGCCCGTCCACACGGCGCTGCCCGCGACGCACCTCGAGCGGATGTCCTGCCAAGCCTGCCACATCCCGCAACGCCGCGTCGAGGCGGTGATGGTTCAGGCCGGCGACGTTCTCAACCCCGGTCCGCACATTCCGGTGAAGAACAAGCCCACCTGGACCTTCTATGGCCCGGACATGGAATACCTGAACCACTACGCGAACCTGTTGGTGCAGGGCTACGACGACAAGCCGACCGATCCGTACCGCCCGGTCCTCGCGGACTACAAGGGCGTGATCTATCCCGTGAACCGCATCCACAGCGCCTGGCCCGCGATCGAGATCGAGGGCCAACCCGGCCTCATGGAGCCCATGCCGCAGGACGTTCAGGCGATGTGGGTGGCGCACCAGAAGGACCCGACCGTGTACCCCGCGCTTGCGACCATCACGGACGACAACGGCGACTTCGTGCCCGAGGTGAACCGTCCCGAGGAGATCGAGGCGCTGATCGCGTCGGTGACCGAGATGCTCACGTCGACCGCGTACCCGATGGACGGGAAGCGCGTGCTCTGGGTCATGAACGATCGCGCGTACTCGTCGGGGACCGAGTACCGGGTCATTCCGAAGGAGCCCTGGGAGGCCTCGCCGTACGCGAACACCCACAAGTACAGTCACGAGGTCTACCCGGCCCGAGCCGCGCTTGGAAGCGGCGGATGCACCGACTGCCACAGTGCCGAGGCGCCATTCTTCGACCAGCCCGTGCTGGAGTACCCGTTCGACGCGGACGCTCAGCCCGTCTACACACCCCAGTACCGGGTGCTCGGATACACGGAGGAGGAAGCCGCTCTGTTCGCGACCCTGCCGGTCGCTCCGTGAGCCCCGGGCGGGAGGAGGAGGGAGCGGTCTGTGAGTCAGGTTCGAGCCAGAATCGACGCCGGCGCCTGTGGCTTCACAACGGACGCGACGGCCACCTGTGACGACGGCCAGCATGTCACGCTCGCCGTGACCTCGACGTGCGAGAAGGTCCAGGGCCTCGGCGAGCGCCTGACTGAGGTCGACTCGTACAACGAGATCACGGCAGGCGCGGAGGGCGCTCTGCTCCGCGTCGCGCGCGAGCACCTCACGGGGTGTTGTGCGGGGTGTGTGGTTCCGAGCGGCCTGTTCAAAGCCATGCAGGCAGCCGCCGGCCTCGCCCTGCCCAGCCCCATCCGAATCGAGCTGGAGCGCGTGTAGGCCGGGCCTCGACTGATCCCACGCACGGCACTCGAAGGGAGCACGCCTTCCGGCCAAGGGCACAACCGCGGAGCGGGCGAACTCCCTGACAGCATTCGCGCTGGAAGGGATCGTGAGCCGCTCATGCTACGCCTCTGCCCCCTCGCCCTGGTGCCCCTCCTTGCCTGCATTCCCGCGTCCGCCGCCGTCAACGTCCGCGTCGCGACCCATGCGGGAGGTCCCCAGATCGAGGTCGACGGAACGCCCGTGCCGCCTCGGTTCTTCTGGGGCTCGATGAACAGCGGACGCATCGCGCTCGGGCCGGAGTGGTCCGAGCACTCCTTCGACCTCGCCCCAGGCGCCATCCCGACGGGAGGCACGCTTCACTTCCGCTTCGGCCCGTCGGCGGGTGAGGTGTGGCTCGCGGATGTGCGCATCCAGGACGCCGAGACCGGAACGGACGTGCTCCGTGCAGGGAGCTTCGCCGCGTCGGAAGCCTTCACCGAGGTCTGGAATCAGTGGCCCCTCGGTGAAGCGAACACCGTCGGCGCGGTGGAGGTCGTGGACGGCGCCCTGCACGTCACGCTCTCCGACCCTCCGGGCGGCGTGTGGCCCGACTTCCATCTCCACAGCGACCAGACGCTCGCGTTCACCGAGGGCAGGAGCTATCGCTGCACTTTCCGCGCGAAGGCGACCCCGGCCCGCGACCTGAGCGTCGCGCTGTACTACGTGGCCGGAGGAGCGTGGAGCCACATCGGCGGCCCGCCCGGCCCTTTCCTGAGTCAGGTCGCGCTCGCGCGCGACGCGGGAGTGGACCTCGTGTCCTTCAGCGCGCCGAACGGCTGGGACCCGCCGGAGCAACCCGAGAACTGGGAGCCGCTCGATCGGCTCTGCCGGACGATCATCGCCGTGAATCCAGACGTTCTGCTCGTGCCCAGGGTGAGCGCCGACGCGCCGAACTGGTGGCTCGACCGTCACCCCGAGGGCCGCATGGTCTATGACGGAGAGACCGTGCTGGACCACTCGTGCGTTGCCGACAAAGCGTACCGCGCCGACGTGTGCGCGCATCTTGAGAAGCTCTGCCGCCATCTCACTGAGACCTTCCCCGACCACTTCGCGGGGATCCACCCATGTGGGCAGAACACGGGCGAGTGGTTCTACCAGAACTCCTGGGAGCGGCCTCTCAGCGGGTACGATCCGGCGACACGCGATGCGTTCCGGCTGTGGCTGCGTGACCACGGCCGGCCGAACGCGGAGTCTGCGGAGCCACCGACCGCGGACGAACGGCGCGCCCACCCGTTCGGGCTTCTCCGCGACCCGGCGCGCGAGGCGCTTCTCATCGATTTCGCGCGCTACCAGCAGGAGGAGATGGCCGACCACGTCCTCGCGATGGCGTCCGCGTGTCGCAGGGGGACCGGCGGCACGAAGCTCGTGGTCTTCTTCTACGGGTACCTCTTCGAGTTCCCGCCGATTCAGTGCGGCGCCCCGACGTGCGGGCACTACGCGCTCTCGCGAGTGCTCGGAAGCCCCGACATCGACATCCTCTGCTCGCCGATCTCCTACACGGACCGCGACTGGCTCGGAGGCGCGCCCTCAATGACCGCGGCCGAGAGCGTCATGCGGTCGGGAATCCTCTGGCTCAATGAGGATGACTCGCGGACCTTCCTCGACACGCGCGCCGCCGAGCACGTCCAGGAGGGCGGCCTCGTGGATCTCGAGCAGACGCGTCAGGTCATGCTCCGGAACACCGCTCAGGCCGCATTGCGCGGGTTCGGAACCTGGTGGATGGACCTTCCGGCTCAGGGCTGGTTCAACGACGCCCGGATCTGGGAGGAGATGACGCGGCTCGCCCCGGTCGACCAGGCGATGCTCTCGCGCGCGAAGCCGTTCACCCCCGACATCGCGGCGATCGTCGGCGAGGACAGCTTCTGCCATCTGCCCGGAGGTTCGGCGGTGATGGCCCGGCCGCTCGTGTACGATGCGCGCGCGGCGCTCGCGCGCTCAGGCGCTCCGTACGGACAGTACCTCATTGAGGACGCCGCGGCGGGGAATGTGCCCGCTCGACTCCAGTTCTTCCTTGCCGCCTGGGCGCTCACGCCGGAGGAGCGCCAGGCGCTCGCGGAGCATCGCGCACCAGGCACAACCCGCGTGTGGTGCTACGCCCCGGGCTACATCCGTCCCGACGGCGGGCTTGACCCATCGGGCATCGAGGAGGTCTCCGGATTCCGCGCCCGCGAGGTGACGCTTGCCACGCCGGAGGCGACGCCGACCGAGGCGGGGCGGGCGGTCGGGCTCGACAAGCCGTGGGGCCCGGCCGCCGCGATCGCGCCGCTCTTCACGGTGGAGGCCGCGCCCGAGGAGACGCTCGCGATGTACAGCGACGGCTCCCCGGCGGTTGCGGTGCGACGTTCACCCCGTGGAGTCGACGTGTTTGTCGGCGTTCCGGCGCTGACGCCGGAACTCGTACGGGCTCTCGCCGACCTCGCGGGGGTGCACCTCTTCACGCGTGGCGCGGCCACCGTGTGGGCGGCGGACGGGTTCCTCTCGCTCCAGGCGCACGAAGCGGGCCCTCTCACGATCAATGTGGGGGAGCCCGGCCCCGTCTACGACGCCCTAGATGGGACGCCGCTCGGCGAGGGGCCCGAGGTGACGCTCGATCTGAAGCAAGGAGAGACGCGAGTTCTCCGGTACGGAGCGCCACGCTCTGGAGGGGAGGGCTAGTTGCCGAGGAGCCCTCTCGCCCCGCCCGAATAGTGCGGACATGGAACTCCTGATCCTGTTCGCGCTTCTTCTTGTCAACGGCGTGTTCGCGCTCGCGGAGATGGCGATCTTCGCGCCGAGGCCGGGTCCGCGGCCGCCACGGCGGTGCTCCGCATCACGGCCGACCCGACGGCGACGCTCTCGACGATCCAGGTGGGCATCACGCTCATCGGCATCGTGGCGGGGGCGTTCGGGGAACGGGCCCTTGCCTCCGACCTTGCCGGCTGGCTCGCCGAGCGGCCGATCGTGGGCGGTTACGCGGAGATCATCGCCCAGATCGTGGTCATTGGCGGGATCACGGTGGTCTCGCTGGTGGTTGGCGAACTCGTCCCGAAACGCCTCGCCTTGCTCCGTCCCGAAGCGATCGCCTGCGCCGTCGCGCTGCCGCTGCGTGTGCTCTCGGTCGCGGCCAGGCCGCTCGTCGCCATGCTCGCGCTCCTAACCGAGTCGGTGCTTTGGGTGCTTCGAGCGCGCCGCGCGCGGGACGAGGGCGTCACTGAGGACGATGTGCGGACCGCGCTCAAGGAGGCGGCTGCGACGGGCGCGCTCGCGGACGAGGAGCGGGACATCGCGGAGCGGGCGCTGGTCTTGGGCGACGTGCACCTCGAGGACGCGATGGTCCCGCGGCATGAGGTGGAGTGGGTGGATCTCGACGAAGGGTTGGAGGCGGCGCTCGCGGTGGTGTCCGACTCGGCGCACGGGAGGTTCCCGGCGGCGCGCGGTTCGCTCGACTACGTGGAGGGATGCATCGCCGCGCGGGACGTCTTGCGGGAATCGATGGCCGCGGAGCCACGCCCCCTGGCCGACCTCCTCCGCCCCATCCAGGCGGTCCCCGAGTCGGCGTCCTTGCTGTCGCTGCTCCGCGCCCTGAAGCAGGGGGCGAGCCCTCTCATCCTCGCGGTCGACGAGCACGGGCAGACCGCCGGGATCGCCACACCGAGCGACCTCGTGGCGACGGTCGTGGCCGACCTCAGTCCGATCCTCGGCAGGGACGAGCCGACGCTCGTTCCGCGCAAGGACGGAACCTGGCTCGTGGATGGGGACGCGGCGCCCGAGGCCCTCGAGAAGGCGCTCGGGAGGCAGGACCTGGCGGCCAACTGGCCGGAGGGCGTGCGCACGGTGGCCGGGCTTCTGCTCGTGGAACTGGGCCGGCTGGGGAGCATCGGCGACGTCGTGGTGTGGCGCGGCCTCCGCTTCGAGATCGTGGACACCGACGGCCGGCGCATCGATCGGGTTCTGGTCGGGGCGGCGGAGCCGGAGGCGACCTAATGAGCCTTTCGTAAATGGAGCAGTTCCCAGGGGGTCGCAGAGGCCCCAACCGGCCCATTCCATGGAGCGGCGTGCCTCCGGCTCCACGTGCGAGACAGGGGTCCGAGAGACGGGCCGGTTTGAGGCCCCTCCGTACGCCATTTCTGAAAGGCTCAGTGGATCTCGCAGCGACGCGAGGCGCGGCGCGCGGGGGAGTTGAGAGAAGGACGATGTGTCTCACGCAGGGCTAGCGTTGATGATCTTCGCGCTCAGCGTTGTGATGATCATGAGCGGCCGGGGCGGAGGCAACTTCTACGTCCTGGCTCTCGTGTTGGTCGGAACGCCGATTCACGAGGCCGCGACGACGAGCCAGTTGATTCTGCTTGCGAGCGCGCTCTGCGGGGCTGTCGTCTTCGGCAAGGCCCGCAACCTCTCGTGGCCGCTCACGGCGTTCTTCGGCGGCCTGAGTTCCGCGGCGGCCTTCCTGGGCGGGTCGGCGGCCCACCTGTTCTCCGGCGTCGCGATCAAACTGATTCTGTCCGCCCTTCTGGCCATCGCGGGCGTACTGATGCTCCTTCCCGAGAGGGAACTCGAGCGGCGGGAGACCTCCCGGTTCGGATGCTGGAACGTGCGTCAGGGCAAAGAGACCTATGTCGTGCATCTGCC
>CAZCER010000192.1:0-4791 GCA_964497385.1 uncultured Armatimonadia bacterium
CTCGACCTGAAGGGGCCGGAGTTCCTCGTCTTCTACTTCGGGGTGGCGGTGGCGGTGAACGTCGCCTACCCGGTCCTCCGGTGGCTTCTGTCACTCGCCGCGGAAGCGCCGGAACTCTCCGATCCCTACCTCATCGCCTATCTCCGCGGCGGCCGGACCGAGGCCGTGCGGGCCGCCATGGTCTCGCTCATCGACCGGGGTCTACTGACGCAGGATGAGGGCGGGGCCACGATCTCCGCCAACCCGTCCGCCCTCGAGATGGCTCGACGGCCCATCGAACAGGCGATCCTCTCCGTGTTCGCAAGCCCCGCCCCGCCCTGGCAGGCGCTCAACGCGTCGCCGGCGGTCGACAGCGCCTGCTTCGCGCTTCGTGACGAGCTTCGGGACATGGGGCTTGTGCGCGGCGGATCGGCCGGCGTGACGGAGCGGCTTCTGGGCTGGGCGGCGGCCGCCGTCCTCGCAAGTCTCGCCGCGGCCAAGATCTTCGTGGCCCTGCAGCGCGGGAGGACGAACATCGAGTTTCTCGTCGTCCTATCGCTGGTGGCGCTCGTCGTGCTTGGCTGCGTCGCTTCAGGCTCGCGCACCGCGCTGGGAAGCCGGGCGCTCCGGCAAGCGAAGCAGCGGTTCTCACACCTCAAGTACCGCGCCTCGTTCCTCACTCCGGGCGGAATGACGAACGAGGCCGTGCTGCTCGCCGCCGTGTTCGGCCTGGGCGCGCTTCCCGCCATCGCGTTCCCCTACGCGCGCCAGATCGTCCAGCCCGCGACGCACTCGGACGGCGGCTCGAGCTGCAGCGGCTCGAGTTGCGGCGGGGGAGGCTGCGGCGGAGGGTGCGGTGGCTGTGGAGGCTAGCGCCCGAACCGACGCCGCGACCGGTGTGCACGTCGTGTGCGGTCTCGGCCACGTCGGCTACCGAGTGGCGCTTCTCCTACGCCGCCTCGGGAGGCCTGTGAGCGTCATCTACAACCACGCCTCAGCCGATTGGCTGGCGGATCTCGAAGCGGCCGGCGCCGTTAGCGTGCACGGCGACGCCACCGACGATCGAGTGCTTGAGCGCGCGGGCGTCCGTGCGGCGCAGGCGGTGATCGCGGTGACCGACCAGGACCTCGCCAACCTCTCCGTCGCCCTCGACGCGAAGCGCCTTCATCCGGGCGTCGTCACCGTCGTCCGCCTCCATGATCGGGCTCTCGCCCGCCACGTCGAGGAGGGCCTCGGCGTGCGCCAAGTCCTGAGCACCTCCGCCCTGGCCGCCCCGGCGTTCATCGCGGCGGCGCTCGCGCGAGAGGACGTTGGCTATCTGACGCTTGAGGGCGCTCCGTACGCGTTGGTCGAGACGTCCGCGGAGGAGGCCCGCGCGGACCCGAGCGCCTTGCCGGTGCTGACGCTGACTCCGAACGACGCGGCGCCGCCCGCCGACGACGGCGCTGCGGGCGAGGCTCCGACGCTCGCGCTGCGGCCCGCCGGGGGGGCCGACCCGTCAAGCCCGCGGCGCCTGAGGCGCGCGCGCGTGAGCCCCTGGTCCGCCCTTGTCGGATTCGCGCGCCAGGCGCCCCGCCGGGCCGTTGGGCTGGTGCTGCTCGCTCTCGTCGCGCTCCTTTTCGTCTCGGTTGAGACCATCCATCGGACGATGGACCTCGGACGCCTGGACGCCCTCTACTTCGCCATCACGACCGTGACGAGCGTCGGGTACGGGGACTTCAGCTTCCGGGACGCTCAGGCCGGAGTGAAGCTGTTCGGCTGCGCCCTGATGCTCGCCGGCGCGGTGCTCCTCGCGGCGCTGGTGGGCTTGGTCACCGACGCGCTCGTAAGCTACCGGCTGCGCGACCTTCTCGTGCGGCAGCCCTCGCGCAAGAGCGGGCACGCCATCGTGATCGGCGGGGGACACATCGGAAGCCGCACCGTGGAGCAGCTTGCCGCGGACGGCTGCGAGGTCGTCTGCCTCTGCCCGGAGAGTGAAACGCTGAGCGTGGGCTCGAGCGACCGCGTGCAGGTCATCCAGGGCGACGGCCGCTCCGACGCCGACCTGCGTCTCGCGGGCGTCGAGCGCGCCGGAGCGCTGCTGGCCGTGCGTGAGGACGATGTCGCGAATCTCAGCGTCGCGCTTCAGGCTCGCAAACTGCGGCCGGAGATCATCACCGTTGTGCGCGTGTTCGATGGATCGCTGGCCGAGAAGCTGCAGCGGGAACTCAACGTGGACGCCGTGCTGAGCGTCTCGGCCGCCTCCGCCCCCGCGTTCGTCGCTGCGGCGCTCTTCGAGGAGGTGCTCCTCGCCGCGGTGTGGCGCGACCATCTGGTCGTGATCCGAGCGGCCGACGCGCGGGCCAAGGGTGCGAGAACGCTCCGCGTCCCGCACAACGGCGCGACAACCTCCGTGCGCGTGGAGGCGCTCCCGCTTGCGCCGCTTAGGGTGGAGCCCGCCGTGCCGCCGGAGGAAGCCGCCCGCCCTTCGGCATCCTGACAAGGAGACGCCTGACATGACGCCGTTCCGCCTCGCTCCCTCGATGCTCCTCGCCGGTTCGTGCCTTGCCGCGAGCGCCGCCTTTGGCCAGCCCGCCCCATCCCCGGACCGGAGCGAGACCCCCGAGCCCGCGACCCAAGAGCGGATGCAGTGGTTCCGGGACGCGAAACTCGGACTCTTCATCCACTGGGGCCCGTCGAGCCTCAGCGGGGCGGAGATCAGTTGGGGCCGCGTCCGCGAGCCGGGTCCGCAAGAGGGTGACGGCGGCAAGGCTCTCCAGATCGTGCCCGCCGAGGAATACGACAACCTCTACAAGCGCTTCAACCCGACCGAGTTCGACGCGGACGCCTGGATGGCCCTCGCCGCGGAAGCGGGCATGAAGTACGTCGTCTTCACCACGAAGCATCACGACGGCTTCTCGATGTTCTACACGGAGCAAGTCCGCTGGCCCGACACGCCCGGGAGGCCTCTCCGCTACAGCATCGCGGAGACGCCGTTTGGGCGCGACATCGTGCGCGAGATCGTCGAGGCGGCGCGCAGCCACGGTCTCCGCGTCGGGCTCTACTACTCCACCCGCGACTGGACCCACCCGGACTACCTCGTGGGCGACAACCGCGCCTACAACGACTACTACCAGGCTCAGGTGCGCGAACTCCTGACCGAGTACGGCCCCGTGGACATCCTGTGGTTTGACCACTGTTTCGGCGCCTGGGCGCAGTACGCGATCGTCGACCTCTTCCGGATGATGTACTCCCTCCAGCCTGACCTGCTGGTGAACAACCGGGCGGCGCGCGGTCTGCCGGACATCCCCGAGGAGTGGCGCGCCCTCTGCGAGGCGGACTTCAGCACCCCCGAGAACCACATGGGGACCTTCGACTTCGACCGCGCGTGGGAGTCGTGCATGATCCTCTCGCCGCACGCGGACTCCGGTGGCTGGTCGTACCGGCCGGACGGCGTCACGCGCAGCCTCACCGAGACGATCCGGCTGCTCTCTTCGGCGGCCTGCGGAGACGGGAACATGCTTCTCAACATCGCCCCGATGCCCACGGGCGCGATCCGCCCCGAGGAGGTCGAGGTGCTCCGCGGTCTCGGGGAATGGACCGGCCGGTGCGGCGAGGCGATCTACGGCACGCGCGGCGGGCCGTGGATCAACGGGGAGTGGGGCGGCTCGACGCACAAGGTGGAGACGATCTACGTACACGTCTTCGACTGGGCCGGCGACGTCCTCACGCTCGCACCCATCGCCGAGAGCATCGTCTCGGCCGAATGCCTCACCGGCGGCGGCGTCCGGTTCGAGCAGTCGGCGGACGGAGTCACCCTCCATCTCCCCGAGACCGAGCACGACCCGACGGTGACCCTCATCAAGCTGACCCTCGACCGGCCGGTGGAGGACGCCCCGATGGAGGCTCTGCTCCGGTGAAGCCGGGGCCGGTTGCTCGTCTTCCGGAGGGGCCGCATGGGGAGGGTCCCGCAGAGCGGGAGGGACCCCAACCGGCCCAGTACCCGTGGGCCCGTGTGGCGCCGTCGCGTGCCCCGGTCGCCTCGGCCGGGCATCTCCCCTCCCCACGCGAAGCGCTTGCGCGCAGGGGCGCAGGCTTGCCTCGCCCAAGAGGGGGAGGGGCACCTCGCGGGGGTGCAGTCCGGCGACATAGGTGACAGTCCGGTCCGGAGACATGGGTGACACCCGAAGCGCCGCCAGGAGTCCGTCACGCGGGCTGCGCGGGGCGCTTGCGGCGTCTATCCCCTCCCCGCGCGAAGCGTTGGGGTACCCCCCTCCCCGCGCGAAGCGTGTTGCGGGGAGGGGACAAAGGGGAGGGGCACCGAATGGTCTGTCGGGGTTCACCGCCGACGTCGCGAAGGTGACCAGACCGGGCGGGGGAAGTGTCTGACGCATGATGGCGGCGCGGTAGTGCGTTCATGTCATCCGAGGAATCCGCACATCGCGGCGGTGCGGGCGACGAGCGCCGGGTCCCCGTCGGCGTTCCAAGATTGTCTGCGGTCGCGAGGGTGACCAGAGGAGGACGTCTGTGCGCTGGGAAGCCAAGAGGCATGGTGGGAGGGGCTACGGATGCACGTGACACCCGAGGACATCGTCGACTCGTTCGAGAGCGACGGCGATGGTCTGGAGCGTCTCGTCGAGGCACTGGTCCGAGAGGAGGCGTCGTGGGGCGGCTGGCGGCAGGACCTGATCGACTGGGACCACCTCACCAGCCAGGCTGACGGAGGGCGGGATCTGGTCGTCCACGATGCCTGTGGCAGGTCCCGGTGTGACCGGATGCCGCCCGGTTGCTCCGTATGGTCCGCCAAGTCAGGCAAGGACGGGAAGAGCCCCA
>CAZCER010000192.1:4801-8445 GCA_964497385.1 uncultured Armatimonadia bacterium
ACGCAACCTGCACGATGCGGTTGCGGGTCAGCACGAGTTCGCCAACGAGGTTCAGGGCCCGGGCCGCGCGCGGCTGCAGCAGATGCTGAGCCACGATGGGTACTCCTTCGTCTGGTGTGTCGCGGCCAACGTCAGCCAAACGCAACGTGAGGCGCTGCGGAGCAAGGCCAGCCAACTCGCGCAGCAGCTCGGACGCGACGCCGGCGCCATCCGCTTATGCTTCGCGGACGCCTTGGCGGACTGGGTCAACTCGGCACCCGTGGTGATGGCACGGTTCTTCCCCCAAAGGTGGGCGTCGTGGCCGTGCAGTACCCTGGAGGAGTGGGCGGGCCGTAGCGACCACCGACACCCGATGGCCGACGTGCAGTCACAGAACGAAGTGCGGACCAGAGTGGTCGAGCACCTCACAGCGGTAGAGGGCCCGCCACTGCTCCACGTGGCGGGGTTGTCTGGTGTCGGCAAGACACGAGCGGTGCTTGAGGCATGCAAGAGCATCTGCGCGCCCAGCCAGTGGCGCACCGGCATCCTGTACTTCGCGTCGCGAGCCGGCTTCGGCCTCCCCTTGCTCAACCGCCTCCGGCGATCCAGACAGTGCATGACCCGCGCCGTCGTTGACGAGGTCACGCTAGACGAGTGGTCCGAGCTTCAGGACCTACTCGGCGACTGCGGCGACCGCCTACGTGTCGTGACCATAGGCCCGGCTCCCCGCCGGGCCAGTAGCCGGAGTGACATAGTCATTCTGGCGGAGCCTGCGGCCACGGGAGTGGCAGCGGTGGCGCGGGCAGTCGATCCGTTCATGCTCGAAGCTGACGCCACTCGACTGGCCGAAGAGAGTTGGCACGACCTCCACCTGGCGCGGATGCTGGCCGAGGCCCAGGTCCGCCACCCACGGCTGCGGAAAGCGACCATCGACGGGCTCGACGAGGTGTGGAACCGCGTATGCAAGCTGTTCACCGGCGAGATCTCACACGCGCGGGACTTCCGCGACCGCTACTTCGTGCTCGCCATCTGCCGGGACATTGGCTGGTCGGGCGACTACCGCGTCGAACTGGAGTTCCTGGCGCAGGAGTATGGCCTAAGCCCCGACGTTCTTGATCGCACGCTACGTACGGCGGACGATTGCGGGCTCGGGGTGATAGGCGGACGCTTCTTCGAGGCGGGCCCCCGAGCCCTGGCCGTCAGGACTGTCGAGACTGATGCCGATGCACGCCTTGAGGACCGTGTGACGGGCATGGTCCAGCGCATGCCCACTGACCGGATGCGCAAGTCGCTAATGCGACGCGCCGAGGAACTTCGGAGTCCGGCACTCCGGGAGGTGTTGCGAGCGGCCCTGGCCGCTTGGTTTCGCATAGCCTTCCCGTCTGGTCGGCTTGCTCTGGTCGAGGGCGGCGAGCCCTCGCGCGTCCTGGCAGCGTACACTGAGCTTATGCCGGAGGACGGGCTTCGCTGGCTATCTGAGGCGGTCGCCGATGCGTCGGCGTCCGAACTCCTATCGTTGTCCGGCGGGCCGGACGGACGCGGAGGCTGGCAGGGCCGCCGCCAGATCGTCTGGCTCTGCCAGAACCTCGCGCAGTTTTCCGAGCACTTCAGGGCCTGTGAGGAGATCCTCTTCCGGCTCGCGCTACACGAGACCGAGCACGGCATTGAGAACAACAGCCGCGAGGCGTGGACCGGCTTGTTCCTCCCGGTGCTGTCGTGGACGGAGGTGCCCTACACCGAGAGGGAGGCGATCCTCCTCAGCCGCCTTGGCGCCGGAGACCCCGAGCAGGTGCGCCTCGTCATGGAGGCGGTGGCCCGGATCGTGGATGATAGGCCGCTGCGGATGGGGCTCCCGACGGTTGTCGGTGGCCGCCCCGTCCCCGACGAGTGGCGACCCGCGACCGTCCAGGAACTCCTCGCGCTGAGGAAGCACACCGCGGTGGCAGCGCTGGAGCGCGTGGCGGGACTCGGTCCCGACCAGCAGTCCGCCGCGCGGGCGGTCGTCATCGAGCACCTGGCCGACTTCGTCGACGCTGGAGCGCTGCCCCAGCTCCGCGAGTGGCTTGTGCCGGAGTCACTCGATGAGAACGAGCTGCTGGACCTGCGACAGGCTGTCGACGAATGCCTGGAGGTCGAGGCCGCCCGACGCGAGCGGGCAGCCGAAGGGTTCGCCGGTGCCGAGGGCTTGGGCGACTGGCAGGCAGCGCTCCAGCCGCGCACGCCGGAGGATCGCGTTCGGGACGCAGTTGGGAGACCGGGGTGGCGTCGAGGCGAGCCGGGCGGCCGGCAGGCAACCGTTGGGTGGTTCGCGGCACTCGCCGACGATGTTCTGAGTGCCGGCGTGGACTGGACTCACCTGTTTGGCTGTGTTGAGGCCGGTGAGCCCGACGCGGTCTCCGCGCTGGGTGAGGGGCTCGGCCGAGCCGACAATGGACGGGCCCTGCTACCGCAGGTCCTAGAGCTGATGAGAGAGGCACGCCTCACGTCATTCGCGGCGTCGTATCTGCGCGGTGTGTTCGCGCGCGAGGGGCGTCTACCTGCGGAGGTTGTGGAGGCGCTTGATGGCATCGCCGAGAGCCGTCCAGGCGTCGTCGCATGCGTGACGGCCGCCGCCGACCGGACAGAGGCGGGGTTCGAGCGCTTGCTCCGCGTGGCGCCGAGAGGAGGCGAGGACGCGTTGGTGGCGCTCTGGTCTCTCGGGCTCGGTGAGTGGAGCGGGCTCCTTAGCTCAGAGCGCCAGACCAGGGCCCTGCGCGCGGTGCTCGACCTGGCTCAGGAGGGGACGACCCGTGCCGTCCAGCCGGGTCTGGACGTCGTGCAGATGTGGTACCTGGACACCGACGGCATCCACGATGGCGACCTCGCCGAGGCAACGGAGGCCCTGCTCCGCTACGCGCTGACTGCCGGGCCCGTCCGTGACTGGACCTGGGCGCACGTCGTGATGCTGCTTCCCGACAGCATGGCCGCCAGCAAGGCCGCCCTTCTGGCAGAGGCCGCCATGGGCCCCACACGCGAGGGGTGGGCTCTGAGCGAAGAGGCACTCGAAGCGCTGAGGAAGCTCGCGGCGGACCACCCCGACGAGGCGATGGCCGCCGTGGGCCCGTACCTGCTCCGCCCGGTACACGAGCGCAGGCTCTACCAGGCGCATGGCCTCTTCGAGGCGATAGGCTTGGACAGCGTCCGCCGCTGGCTTGACGGTCGTGACGAGGAGCAGCGCCGCATGGCCGCCATCGCGATGGCGGAGCATCTCGACAGCCCGGACATGAGCGGAGAGACAGCGCACATCCCGCCGGTCACGGAGTGGCTGGTCTTCGAGGAGTACGCGGGCGAAGATGACGTCTTCCATACATTCCTCAGGCGGCGCGACCTGAAGACCCGCATCGTCCCCGACGCCGCAGCCGTAGAGGATCTCAAGCGCCGGCTCGCACCGTTCCTCGCCGACCCGCGTCCGCGTGTGCGCGAGTGGGCTGAGCATGAGATCAACGTCGCTCAGCGCTGGTCCGACTTGTCGGCGCAGGAGGATGCCGAGGACGGGCGGTTGTAGGCACCCGCAGCCCGTGGCCCCCGGCACGGGCCGGACGGGGCCGCGCAGTCCTCGGCGAGGCCCTCGCACTCCTCCGCACAGACGCCCATTGACCAAGAAGTGCCCCTCCCCTTTGTCCCCT
>CAZCER010000193.1:0-8432 GCA_964497385.1 uncultured Armatimonadia bacterium
AAGGCGGAAGCTCGGTTCATCGATGTTGTTGGAGTCCTCGGTGGCCACGAGCGAGAGCCTGGATTTGAGTCCCTGCTCGCGCAAGCGCATGACCTCCGCGACGGCCCAGTCGATCTCCTCGTAGCTGAGGCTCCGTAGGGCGAGGGATGGCCATTCGAACTTCGCGTCGCCGCTCAGGCGGCCGGGCTTGTCGAGCAGGTACTCGCGCGCGGACCGCACGAGGTCCGGACACATGGCCGCGATCGCGTTCGCGTCGGCGTCCTCCGGCACGGCCCGCGTGGCAAGGGACTCGCCGCGCATCACGGCCGGCTTCTCGGCCGCGATCCGGATGTCCACAATGGCTGGCCTGTTCCTGGGTGTCGGGTACTCCTCCACGACCACGGAGACGCACACCCGATCGCTGCTCGCGGCGGCCTCCGCTTCCGTCGCCATCTGCTCGAGGTAGGCGTCGTAGGACGCCAGACGGTCCTCGAGCGTCATCAGCTTCCAGTTCTCCCCGATGCGCGCCTCGGCCCAACGCAGGATCAGGTAGAGGCCCTCCGTGGCGACGATGTCGTCGGCGAGTTCGTAGGGCCTGCAGCCCGCGGCTTCGGCCCGCCGCTCCGCCTCGGCCATCGCACGATCCACGCCCTCACGCGCCTCGGAGAGGCTGCACCCGGCGGGGATCAGCACCCGCGCGAGTTCCTGGTCGGGCTCGAAGACGTGTAAGCCCGTCTCACGGCCCCCGTAGCCGTACAGAAGCAGCGTCGAGTGAAACCAGTACCGCCCGACCTCCTGCAGCGCCTGATCGCGCGAGCGCGCGGCTTCGGTCGCTTCCTGGCTGATCGTCGCGACACTGGTCTCGAGTTCCGACTGGTGCGTCTGCAGTTCCGAGAGCCTCCGCGTGAAGTCCGCGAGTTGGGAGCGTGTGCGCCCGAGAATCCCCTTGGCCTCTTGCGCCTCGCCCGCGGCCGCGTCCGCGGCGGTTCGGGCTTCGTACAGATGCCCCTCGACCTTCGACTTCTCGACGCGCACCTCTTCGAGATTGTTGGTGATCTGATCCAGCTCTTCGTTGGCGGTCCGCAGGTCGGCCTCGGCGCGTTCGCGGCCCGCCTGAGCCGCTGTCGCGCGCGCCTCAGCCGTCTCGATCTGCTCGCGGAGTTCGCTGAGGTGGAAGATGGCCTGCCGCACGTCCTGAGAGGCCGCGGCAAGGGCGAGGATGGTGCCCGTGGTGATGAGACAGCCTGTCGCGACGGCGATCACGACCGCGGTCTGGCGAGGCCGCAGGCCGAAGAGAGTCACCCGCTTCTTGCCCAGGCGCTTGCCGATGACGTCGCCGACATACGCGACGACGCCACTGATCACCACCACGGCAAGCACCAGCGGGATGTTCATCGACAGCTCCTGCGATCGGGTCTAAGCGCTCTATCCCTTCGCGCGGGGGCCCGACCGGCCCTCCGCGACCGATCCTACTGCGCCCGCCCGTTCCGCTCCCAAATCAGGCGGATGCCTTCGAGGGTGAGATCGAGCGAGGTGTGTGTGATCGAACGGCACGCCTCGGTGATGATCGGAGCGATGCCGCCGGTCGCCACAGCCGGCGCGTTGGCGCCGAGTTCCTCGCGGAAACGCTCCACGAGGCCGTCGATCAGCGCCGCCGTGCCGTAGACGAGGCCGGAGCGGATCGAGTCGGGAGTGCTTGCTCCGATCGCCTTGTCCGGCGCCTGCAGGTCGACCATCGGAAGCGCGGCCGTCGCCTGGATGAGGGCGTCGCGCGCGATCTCGACGCCGGGACAGATCGCGCCACCGAGATAGACGCCCGAGGCGTCCACCACATCGAGCGTCGTCGCGGTCCCGAAGTCGGCGATGATGACCGGCTTTCCGTAAGCGGCCACGGCCGCCACGGCGTTCGCGATCCGGTCCGCGCCAACCGCTGTGGGCGGGTCGTACGAGACCGGCGTCCCGCACGTGCTTGCGGTGAGCACGAAGGGGGTCATCCCGAAGTGCCGCTCGCCCATCTCGACATAGCGCCGCCCCAGCGGAGGCACGACGGTCGAGAGCGCGATGGCGCTCACGTCCGCTCGGGCAAGCCCATGGAGTTCGAGCATCCCGACAACGGTCAGCGCGAGGCTGTCGGCCGAGGAACTCGCGACCGTGGCGTACCGAAACCTCGCCCTCAGAACGCCGTTCTCGAAGAACCCGGCGTAGCTTGAGGTGTTTCCGACATCGATGGCCAGGAGATTGGCCACTACGCGTTCTCCTCCCGAGGGGCCTTGCGTTTGGCGAGGATGGCCTCGCCCCGGTGACGCGAGAGCTGCAGCACGTCCACAAGCCCCCGCATCAGCGGAATGCCTCGGCCGCGATCCGCGATGGGTCGGAAGGGCGCCGGCGTGGCGCTGAGACCCGGCCCCTCGTCCAAGACGCGGACCACGAAGAAGTCCTCGCGATCCTCGAACTCCACGGTCACCATCAGTTTCGGGTTCCGGCGGTTCCCATGCTCGATCGCGTTCATGACGGCCTCGTGCGCGGCGAGCGTGAGCTGCTCGGCCGCGTCGCGCGAGAGCCCCGCCTCCTCCGCCCGCCGCATGACCTCCGCCCGGACGGTTCCGACCTCACTCGGGTCGCTTGGGATCCGCATCGTCGCCCGCCCCGTTCGGTCGCGGAAGGAGCCACGCCCCCGCCGCCACGCACGCACAGCCGACTCCGAACCAGGCGAGGCCCGGCCCGCCGGTGATCCAGTCCGCGGTGGAGGCCGCGTCCGCTCCCCCACCCACGTACGCCGCCAAAGCCAGAGCCACCGCGTTGTTCGCCGCGTGCAGAATCACCGCCGGCCAGAGCGACCCCGTCGCAAGGACGATGTAGGCAAGCCCCATGCCGAGCAGCGCGCGCGACGGCAGCCCGCGCCACTCGAAGTGGGCGGCGGCGAAGAGTATACCATTCAGGACCACCGCGCGCCCGATTCCCATGCGGCGCAAGCCCGCGAGCACCCCGCCGCGAAACAGGCACTCCTCGCACACGGCGGGAACGAGCGCGATCGCGGCAAGGGTAGCCAGCGGCTGGGCGCGCATCGCCTCCACGAGTCGGCTGCCGAGTTCCGCGAAGCCTCCCTCGCTCGGCCCGAGGAGCCGCTCCATCGCGAATGCGATCAGAAGTGAGACGCCCGGCATGCCCAGACCGATGAGCGCCGCGGCGAGACACGCGTTTCCCGTCGGGCGGCGGAGAGACAGGACGCGCGTCGCCCGCCGGCCCGAGAGCAGCGCGAAGAGAAGCCCGGGGACACCCACAAGGAGCGCGTTTGGGAGCGCGACTCCGGAGAGGAACCCCAGGTTGAGGAAGCGGTCGCCCAAGTAGAACATGAGGAGCGAGGAGAGAACCACGGCGGCGACGGCCTCCGACTGCGAAGGGCCCTCCTCCGAGCGCCGGCGGAGAAGCGCCCGCAGCCCCGCGCGCGTGAGCGGGGACCAGCCCCGGCTCTCCCAACGCTCCGGAGCGTAGGCCCGCACGGCGCTGAGAAGCAGCAGCCAGGCGCAGGCCAGATGCACCGCGGCGCTGAGGAGGATCGGCCCACCACGCGCCTCACCCATCAGCACATCGCGCACAAGGAGCGCGGCGCCGGCGACCGGAAGCGCGGCCAGGCGGAGCGTCGTCTCCGTGTCCGCCATGACGATGAACGACGGGAGCGAAGCCAGCAGCATGACCGGAGTTGCGTAGTGACCGGCCTCGCGGTAGGTCCGGGCGAGACACGCCACGAGAAGAACCGACGAGGCGACGAACAGCACCGCCGGAACGCTCACCACGAACGCGAGGGCGAGCCGGCCGGGGTCGAGGGCGAATCCCACGCCGCTCTCAGCCAGCGCCGCGCCCAACCGCGCACCGGTGAGGGCCATGCCGCCCAGGTTCACGAGCGCGCCCGCGAGCGCGGTCAGCGCTATCAGAGCGACCTTCCCGGCGAGTATCTCGGCCCGCCGCGCCGGCGTGACCAGGAGCACCTCCGCGAGGCCGCTCTCGCGCTCGGTGGTGATCGAGCCCACGGCCGGGTAGAAAGCCGCCAGCGCCGCGTTCATCAGGAGGAGCATCGGCACGAGGAACCCGAGCATCCGGCCCGCGACATCGGCCTGCTCGGCAACGTCCTCGGTCTCCACCTGGAACGGATCCGCGAGCGATTCCGGCGCGCCGTACGCGCCGAGACGCTCACGCGTGTAAGCCTCCTCGTACTCGTCCACGGCGTCCCGCACGCGACGCTCGGCAACCTGGGCCTTCGGCTTCGTCCGGTCGAGAAGCAGCCGGAACTCGCCCTCCTCGCCGTCCGGCGCCTCAAGGACCGCGTCAACCGTCTTGTCGCGAAGCGCGGATTCGAAGTCGCGAGGAGCCTCGACCACCTCGAACTCGCTCTCCGATGAGGCGAGACGCTCCGAGAGGACGTCCGCCTCGCCCACGATCGCGACGCGCGTCGGCTCGCCCTCGGCCTTCCTCATAGCCGACTGCATGAGGCCGGCCGTCCCGAGCATCATGCCCGGATACAGCACCACCGGGATCCCGAACATGGCGACGAGGCTTCGGCGGTCACGGAGCGTCTCTCGGAGTTCCCGCCGGAAGACGGCGAGGATGACCGCGAGCCGCACGCTACGCATCGACATCGCCCCCCGCCAGAGCGACGAATGCCGACTCCAGGTCCGCGGCGCCCGTGCGCTCGCGGAGGTCGGCCGGCGAGCCCTCCGCGATGAGTTGCCCGCGGTGGAGCACACCAACCCGGTCGCAGAGCGCGGCGACCTCGCTCATGATGTGGGAGCTGAACACGACCGCGCGTCCCTGCTCGCAGGAGCGCCGAATGCTCGCGCGCACCGTCCGCGCAACGAGCGGGTCGAGACCCGACGTGGCCTCGTCGAGAAGGAGCACGGGCGGATCATGGACCGTGGCGCGGGCGAGCGAGAGGCGCTGCTTGTAGCCCGTGCTGAGGCGGCTCGCCGGCTCCTCGGCGCGGTCCGCGAGACCATACTCGTTAAGCGCCCTCGCAACCCGCTCGTCCAGGCGCTCCGGTGCGAGGTCGTACAACTCGCCGAAGAAGCGTACGGTCTCGCGCACGGTGAGACGCTCCGGAAGCCCCGCTCCCGCCGCGAGAAAGCCGACCGCGCGCCGGGCCTCGCGGGGGTCGCGTGATGCATCGTGGCCCGCGAGCGTGACGGTCCCGCCCGTCGGCGCGAGCAAGCCCACCATGCACCGAAGCGTCGTCGTCTTGCCCGCTCCGTTCGGCCCGAGCAGCCCGTATATCTCCCCCGCGCGAACCTCGAAAGTGACCCCGCGCACCGCCTGCACATCGCCGCGGACGGGGTCGGGGAAGGTCTTCACAAGGTGGCTCACCTGGATGGGGGGCGCGGATCCCAAGGCTACTCCGCCGGTCCGAGCGTCACGAGCGCGCCCGCGCCCTCGACGCGGATGGGTCCCTGTTGGTAGCCGCTGCTCGGGACGTCGATCTGGATGTGAAGGAGCGTCTTGCCCTGCCACTTCTCGACGGCCGCGCCAACGAGGCGCGCTTGGAGTCCCTCTCCATCGGCGTCATGCGCCGTCACGTCCCGCACAGCGCTCCGGCTCGGGTCGTCGATCTCGACCGCGGCGTAGAGCCTATCGTTGAAGCCGCCCTCCTGGGCCGCCATGTCGCCGTGGAAGGTGTCCATCAGGCTGAACGCGACGCCCGGGTTGCGGACCGTGAGCGTGAGTTCGTCACCCGCGAGTTCGGCCTCGACCGCCGCCTCGCCGAACGCCTCGGTCGGCCGCGCCGTCGGGTCGCCATAGAGGAGCCGCGAGGCCGTGCCGTAGAGCATAAACTCCGTCGGGCCCCACGGCGGAATGGGATCTCCGTCGGCAAGCTGCAGGAGCGGGAGGCGCTCGCCTCCGTTGGCGATGACGACCGCGTCGTACGTGCTCTTCATCGCCTCGCCGAGCGTGCAGCCTGTCGTGAAGAGGCGCTCCATCTCCTGGTAGACAGGGACCCCGTGGTCCGGGTGCGTCGCCGCGAAGTATCCGAGAACCGGCTGGGCGAGCATCCGAAGACAGAACGACTCCTCCGCTCTCACCGTCTTCTCGCGCACAACGCCCGTGGACCACTCCGACTCGAAGTAGCGCCAAGTCACTCCGGTGCTGCACGCGCCGTTCCAGACCACGCACGGTGAGAGCCGCGTCCGGCTGAGTTGCTCGGCGGTCAGCCCCTGGTCGATTCGGTCGGGGTAGCCGTGCCCGCCGAAGTGGATGTAGCCGTAGCCCTCGAGTTTCTCGAGCGCGTTGTCGGCGAAGCCCAGCTGGCCGTTGTTCATGCCCTGCCGCTCGAGCGCGTCGCGCATCCAGTCACCCCACCACAGCCTTGGGTGTTCGATCACCTTGTCATTGTCGAGCATGTTCGGGCCCATGCTGTCGAGGAGGCGCGCGGCGAGTTCCGGCGGGTCCGCGGCCCTCTTCACGAGCGCGATCGCGTCCTCCGGAGCGGCGCCGGTGAGGACGCCGTAGACGAAGTCGACAAACGGATCGTCGTCCACGCGCGAGGCCGCGTCCAGAAAGCCCCACGCGAAGTTCACGTCGATCCTGTCGGGCGGCAAGACGAGCGCCGCGCACTCAAGCCTCTCCGCTTCCCGGAGCGCGGCCGGAAGAGCGTCCAGGTCGGCCGGGTCGAACTCCACGCGGGTCGCCTCGGGATGCGCGGCCAGAACGGCCTCGACAACCGTGTGCCACTCGGAGGGCAGATCCGCCGGGGTGAGCACGGCGTCCAGATCGGCGGCCTCCGGACGGGTCAGGGCCGAGTCAGCGACGGGGGCCGCCCGCCTCGGGGTCGCGGCCGTGGACGCCGGACCCTGCGGCGCGGCGCTCCGGCACCCCGGAACGCACGCGCCGCACAGGATCACCGCCGCAACGAGCTTCGCATAGGCCATCGGTGGGCCCCCTTGTTCGGGCGGCCCCGCGGAGCGCTAGCCGAGCCCTCCCGCGCCCTCGCGGATGCCGCGCTCGTTCGCGAGCTTCTCGAGATGCCCCGACTTCCGGAACGCCTGGAGCGGCTCGGACGGGACCCCGAGCTTCTCCCGCGCGGCGTAGAGAAGCGGCCGCACGTCGAGGTTGTAGGCCTCGACGAGGCATTGCTCGGCACCGACGATGTCGCCCGCCTCGCGCGCCGCGGTGAGCGCCTTGCGGTCCACGCAGAGCGCCTTCGCGTAGGCCCGCTGGATCTGCTCCACGGTTTGGATCATCGCCTCGAGCTTCGGCTTCAGGTTGTGGCTCTGGTCGACCATGTACTCGATGTCGGAGTCGATGGTCGGGTCGTCCTCCGCGGCGGCGAGTTCCACGTAGATCAGAAAGAGTTCGTACGGGTTGATCGAGGCCGTGGTCAGGTCGTCGTCCGCGAACTTCGAGTCGTTGTAGTGGAAGCCGCCGAGCATGCCCTCATCGAGCAGGAACGCGACGACGTGCTCCACGTTCTGGCCCTGCAGGTGGTGCCCGAGGTCGCAGAGCACCTTCGCGCGGTCGCCGCAGGCGCGCGCGAACGCGGCGGCCATGCCCCAGTCGGCGATGTCGGTGTGGTAGAAGGCGGGCTCGAAGGGCTTGTACTCGACGAGCATCTTCATGTCTTTGGGCATCGCCGCGTAGACGGTCTGAAGGCACTCGGTGAAGCGCGCCTTGCGGGTGCGGAAGTCGTCCTGGCCGGGGAAGTTGGTGCCATCCGCGAACCAGAGCGAGAGGACCTTGGAGCCGACCTTCTTCCCGATCTCGATGCTCTCGAGACAGTGGTCGACCGCGGCCTTCCGGGAGTCGGCGAAGGGGCTCCCGAAGCTCCCGAGCTTGTAGCACTGGTCCTGGAACACGTTCGGGTTCATCGCGCCGATGCGCACGCCGGCCTTCTCACAGTGCGCGACGACCGCGTCCATGTCGTCGGTGAGGTCCCACAGCACGTGCATCGCGACCTGCGGGGCGACGCCGGTGTACTGGTGCACGGTCGCGGCGTCGTCGATCTTCTCGAAGATCGAGACCGCGGCCCACGGCTGGCGGAAGGTCCCGAAGCGCGTGCCGGAATCGGCGTACCCCCATGAGGGCGTCTCGATGCGTTGCTTCGTAAGGCGGTCCACGATCGCGTCGGGGTTGAGGCCCTTCGCGCTGAGTTCGTCCAAGAGTCCAAGTGTCTCGGCCACGGTTGCTGGCTCCCTTCGGTTGGCCCGGCGCGCGATCGTTGGCCGCGTTCGGGCTCCGGTGTTGTTCGCCGGCTTGCGCGGAGCGCCTTCTGGGCGGGGACGGCCCGAGCCGCTCACCCCGAGTAGGTCGGCGGGGTGTGCCGACCGTATCGAGGGGCCGACCACACAGGCGCAGGCCACCGCTTCCTCTGCGCCGAAAAGTCATCGCGTGTATCGGGAGATGGAGGATCGGACCATGCCCATCGAGTTCCGCTGCCCAAGCTGCCGGACCGACCTCCGCGCGCCGGACTC
>CAZCER010000194.1:0-8419 GCA_964497385.1 uncultured Armatimonadia bacterium
GTGTTGTGGTGGGTGGGAGCGTTGCGCTCGGGCGCGCCCGTGGCCGCGGGCGCCGGCCCGCTTCCCCGCACCCCGACGGAGAAGGACGGGCTGAAGCGGACCTCGGTGAAGTGGTAGATCAGGAGGAGAATGAAGACGGGAATGACCCAGGCGAGGCAGCGACGCAGAGCCCCTCGAATCAGGTCGGTTCTCGCTTTGGCGAGAGCTTCGCTCTTCTCTTTGTCGATTCGCTCGCCGATGGTCGCTTCGGCGGCCATGAGCTGCTGGAGCCGGAGGTTCAGTTCCTCGCGGCGGGCCTGGAGGTCGGTCATCTCCTCCGCGAAAGTGACGCGGTCGCGCTCGGCTCGCACGGCCGCGCGCTCTTCGCCGAGTTTGGTGACGGCGCGTCTCGCCGCGGTCGCGAGGTCGGTCACGCGGTCTTCCATGGAGAGGGTCGACAGCAGGCTGCCCTCGGCGGGCTTGGCCATCGCCTCGGCCTTCGCCTTGAGTTCGGTCAGCCGCCGCTTCGAGTCGGCGAGGCGCGCGGGCTCGATGTCATCATCGGACTCGCCCAGGGCCGCCTCGATGGAGGCGAGGCACTCGGCGGCCTTCTCCCGAGCCCCGAGTTGGGCGCTCTCGCGCGCCGCGTCCAAAGACTCCAGGACGGCGTCGGCGATCTCGGCGGGGAAGGCGGGGTCGAGGGCCACCTGGAGCGCGTAGTACCACCCGTGACCGATCGCTTTGGTGACGTGCTTGCTGACCTCCCCCGCGGATCCGGTCCGTGCGGCGATTCGTGCGCGGGCGAGGTCGATGTCAGGGTTCGGGCCCACGTGCTCCTCGGCGTTCGAGAGGTGCTGATGGGCGAGTCCGTAGTCCTGGTGGAGGGTGGACAGAAGGTCGGCCCGGCTGATGAAGGCCTCGGCGGCGAAGCGTTTCATCCAAGGCTTCGCGCCGACGGGAACGGCGTAGCGGGCGGCGCGCTCGAGCGGCGCCAGGGCCGCCTCGGGATCGCCCTCGAAGTACCAGATGAGTTGCGCGCAGCCAAACAGGGACGCGAAGTCCTCGGCGTTGTCCTGCGTGGACTGCCGGAAGTTCTCGAGGGCGTCCTCATACCAGCCGTTCTGAAGGGCGCGTTGGGCGGTTTTGAAGGCGTCGGACGGGGCCCAAGAGCCGCGCTCGGCCCGCCCCGGGGCGGGGAGCATCTTGGGATCGAACATCCGCACCCAGGCAAGCGTCGGACAGAGGACAGGCGCGAGGGCGTCGGTCAGAGCCGAGGGAGGATCGTCCGCGAGTTCCTGGAGTTCGGCCACGGTCGCCAGACGCCTGAGGAGCGACCACTGAGGGGCGTCGGGGCGCTTGGCCACTTTCTCCACGATGCCTTTGAGCCCGGAGTGGACCTCCTGAATGAGCCGATCGGAGGCGGGCCCGACCCACCCGGCCATCTTCAGCGGACCGCCGCTCGGGCGCGGCTCCTCAGGGGTGACGTTCTCTTCAGGCATGGCTCGAGGTCCCTCCAGTTCCGGCCTCGCGGTCGGTGACATGGCGATGGGCGTCCTTTCTCTCGGACCACGCGGGCTGCCTGCTTGTTCACGGTGTTTTGTGCTCGCGCCGCAACGCCGACCCCTTGTCGGGGCACTAAAGGATGACCGGGCGAGGCGCGCGCGAACTGGTCAACCCATGCGCGAACTATCGGCCGTATAATGGCGTTGCAGGCTAGGGCGTTGGTGCGACACGGGCATGCGCGTCCGGTGTCCGGGCCACCGGGAAGGACAAGGTCCCGAACATGACTCGTACACGCGGATTCACCCTGATCGAACTCCTGGTCGTCATGGCCATCATCTCGATCCTCGCATCGATGCTCTTCCCCGTGTACTCCAAAGCGCGTGAGAAGGCGCGGCAGACCGCCTGCATGTCCAACATCCGGCAGCTCGGCATGGCCATGCAGTTCTACGCAGGCGACTGGGACGAGGCGATTCCGCCCGTGTACTCCGGCTGGGTCACGAACCCTCTCGGCCAGACCGGCAGCGTCTGGTGGTGCGAACTGATCTACTCGTACGTGAAGAACGAGGGGATCTACGTCTGTCCCAGCGCCGGTGGGGCGTACTACGGCCACACCGCGTACTGTCCCGCCTACCCGACGCCGGCCGCCTATGTCTCGGAGGGCGGTCTCGGGTTCAACTGGTTCGGGTCCCGCGTGGTCGTGGACCCCTCAGGGGCCTACACGACGCTCCTCTCGGGGGCCACCCTCGGCTCCTCGTCCGACGCGACGAGTCAGATCGTCTTCGGCGAGACCGACCGCCTCGGCACGTTCGGCCCCACGCATCTGAGCGACTCCGTTCCCCCGGCCGACCCCAACGAGCTGCGTCTCTACCCGTTCGACTACTGGATGGACGCGACCCGCTCGGACGTCGGCGGCGGCTGGTACCACGGCAAGGAACGCCACAACGAAGTGATGAACATCGCGTATGCCGACGGGCACGCGAAGTCGCGCAAGGCCCAGCAGCTTCAGGCGTACATGTTCGACTGGGCGCAGTAGACGCGGGCGGCGCGCGAACCGCATCGTTTTCGGGCCGAGGGAGTGACCGTATGTCCGACCAGCGAGACATGGATGAGGCGCCCAGCCGCTTCGCGGAGGCGCGCATGGCGCTGAAGGAGTGGTGGGGGCAGTTCACGCCGGAGCAGCAGCGCAGGTATCTGCTCCGCACCTTCCTCGTTGTGCTCGCTCTGGTGCTGCTGATCGGCGGCTGCTCGGTGGTCCGGTCCTACACGACGGAGAAGCGCCTCGAGACTGGTCGGGGCCAGATGCCCGCTGTGGAGGTCGGCGGCCCCGGCGCCCAGTTCCAGGGCACGGGCCGCGAGGGCATGCCCGCGGGCGGACAGCCGCCCGCATTGCAGGGCAAGACGGCCGCTCCGGGCGCGCCCGGGGCCCCGGCCGCCGCCGCTCCGGGCGCGGCGCCCGCCGATGCGACAGGTCGGTCGAGGATGCCGTAGGAGCCACGGGAACCGTCGGCGGTTCAGGAGACGGAGTGCGCGCGCCCAGCGCGGAGGGGCGATCCCCCGCGTTGGGCGTTTGTTCTGTGTAGCCCCGCAGCGCCCAGGCGCAGTGGCCTGTCCCTGCGGACTCGGATTCCGGGGATCAGCCGTGAGTGCCAGGCGAACGAAGCGAAGGTCGAGCGCCCGCGGGCCCTGCCCGGGGCGGGAGGAACTGCTGCGGGCGGAGCGGCGGCGGTGGCCGAGGCCAACCTACCATCGCTCCGACCGCCTCGTGATCGTGGCCTACCCGAACACCTACCCCATCGGGATGTCCAACCTGGGCTTCCAGACGATGCGACGCCTCGCGGAACAATGCGAAGGCTGGCGGGTGGAGCGCCTCTTCACCCCCCACGAAGAGAACGGTCCGCCGCGAACGCTGGAGTCGGCGATCTCCGCGCGCGAGGCCGACGTTCTCGCGTACTCGCTCTCCACGGAGTCGGATCTGCTCGGGATCGCGCGGTCGCTCTGGTCCGGCGGGATCCCGCACTTCGCGAAGGACAGGACGGACCGCGACCCGATCGTTCTGGTCGGCGGGGCCGTTCCGACGCTCAACCCGGAGCCGCTGGCGGAGATCGCGGACCTGATCGCGATCGGCGAGGGCGAGCCGCTGATGGGCGCGATCCTCGAGGAGGTCGCGAAGGCGCCCGTTCGCGAGGAGGCCGTCCGCGCGTGCGCGGAGCTTACGGGCGTCTACGCACCGGCTCTTCACGGCGTCCGCCTCGGGCCGGGCGGCGCGCCGATCGCGGACCGCCCGTCTCCGGTGACGCCGGCTTGCGGGGGCCCCATCGACCTCTACGAGACGGCCTCGGACATCGTAACCCCGCACACCGAGTTCGCCGACCTCCGGCTCGTTGAGATCGCTCGCGGGTGCTCGCGGGGGTGTCGGTTCTGCGTGGCGCCGCGCGCGTTCGGTCGGGCCCGGTTCCGTTCGGTGGACTCGGTGCTTGCTCTGGCGGAGGGGGAGCGCCGCATCGGTCTGCTTGGAGCGGCGGCCGCGGACCATCCGGACCTCCGCGCGATGCTGGAGCGTCTGCTCGAGTCGGGGCGCGAGGCAACGCTCTCCGCGAGCCGGGCGGAGGCGCTGAGTCCGGAGGTGCTCGACCTGCTCGGGCGACTCGGACAGAGGACGCTCACGCTCGCGCCCGAGACGACGGAGCCCGAGGTCGCGAGGCGAATCGGGAAGCGCATTCCCCTCGAACGCGTGATCGCGGTGGGGCGCGCGGCGGCGGAGGCGGGCCTGTCGACCCTCAAGCTGTACTTCATGCTCGGTCTACCCGGCGCGTCGGACGATGAGGCGATGCGGGTGGCCGCGTACGCCGAGACCGTCGCGCGCGAGGTGCGCCCCCTGCGGGTGATCGTGAGCGCCGGGCCGTTCGTCCCGAAGCCTCGGACGCCGCTCGAGCGGGAGCCGTTCGCGGACAGGGCGCGCCTCACGGGCTCGATTCGCGCGCTCGAGAAGGCGCTTCGGCGCTCGCCGCTGCCCATCGAGCCGCGCCTCGGGAGCGTGCGGCAGGCGACGCTCGAAACGCTTCTATCGCGCTCGGACCGGCGGCTCGGGAAAGCCTTGCGCGAACTCGCGATCGGACGCGATCACTCCCTCCGGCAGTGGGTCCAGGCGATGGAGCGGCACGGACTAGACGCGGAGGCGCTTCTCGGGGCGATTCCCGACGGCGCGCCGACGCCGTGGAGCGTCGTGGGATAGAGGCCGGCGGCGGAGACAGCGGTTCCACCGGCGACGCGAGCGCCGCGCGAGTCTGCTACACTGAAGCGGCAGGCCGAGGGACAGGGAGCGTGGCATAGCCCATGGCGGAGAAGACGCAACCCATCGAGGTGGCTCGTCGCATCGCGCCCGTCGACGCCGAGGTCGTGCGTTTGGACGAGACGCCAACCGACCCCGCGGAGAGGGCCATCGTCGAGCGCGCCGTGGCGCACATCAACGGGCTCGCGGGCGACATGGTGCTCCGCGCCTACGAGATCGGGCGGTACGTGCTCGAGGACGTGCTGCTCGAGGGGCGGGCGCCCTACGGCAAGCGGATCGTCGAGCGCATCGCGGCCCACAAGGACCTGGCGGTTTCACGGTCGTCGCTCTTCAACTGCATCTCGCTTGCGCGCGCCTACCCGGAACTCCGCAGCGGGACCGTGCCGACGCGGCTTACCGGACTGGGACTCTCACACCTGTACGTTCTCAGTCGGATCGTGGATGACGAGGACCGAGACTGGTTCGAGCGTCGGTGCCGCAAGAAGTCGTGGACGGTGCGTCGCCTGGAGGAGTACTGCGCTCTTCATGACTACCGGCGGCCCGCCGATCGCGCCCTGGAGGACGATGAGGACGACGAAGACGACGAGGCCCGTCCGCGCGGCCCGCTGCTCCGGCTGGAGTCCGGCCGCCACGACGTGGAGAGCGTGATGGAGCAGCTTCAGGCGGTGGGGCCGGCGAGCTTCCGCGTCACGCCCTCGCACCGGCAGTTCCAGGGCTGGGACAGGGTGTTCGTCGACTGCGGGCTCGGCACGGTGAGGGTCGAGGATCTGTGCCTCCTGCGCGCCTTCGTCGAGATCGCGGCCTCGCGGGGGCCCAGCGAGGTGACGCTCACGCGCGAGGGGCGGTCGATCCAGGCTCAAGCCGGCGGGCTGCGCCTCGAGATCGAGTGTGAGCCCCCGCAGGCGGCGCTCGAGGAGTAGGGGCGGCCGCCCCCCCCAACTGCATGCGGCACCCCCGCCCTTGGCTGTGGCGTCTGTGGACCCTGACCAAGGCGCGGCGGCGGGCGACCTGCCGGTCGCACCCTACGAACACCGGGGCGGCGGGTGGGCCGCGCACCGAATCGGCTCGGACCGAGACGGCCCGCCCCCCCGGGCTGGGGCTACAGCATGGGAGCCGTCTCGGGGGCGGTGCCGCCCCCCGGAGCCGTTTCCCCCGGCGCCGGCGCGCCCGGGGCCGGCGCGCCAGGCAGCGCTCCCGGTGCGGCGGGCGCGAGGTCGAGCGCGTTGGTGGTGGGGCTGGTCGGGGCGATGGAGACCCCGGCCGCTTGGAGGGCCTCCTGCAAGCGGAGGGCTTTGACGGCGATGTCCCAGCGCATCTTGCCGTAGAAGTCCGGGGCGATGCCGGCGACGTCATAGCGCCAGTCGACCTGCACCGTGCGGGTCAGGAGGAGCAAAGCGTCGCGAGCGCTCTTGAGGGCTTCGGCGACGCCGGGGCTGGTCTGGTGGGTCATCCCGAGTTCGATCAAGCTCTGCAGGGTCGCGAGATAGCGCATGTCGTCGCGGCCCTCGCGAGCCGCCTGCCACTGGATCGTGGGGATCGGGCCGTTGCGGGTCGGGTAGGTGAGCATCTGGGGTCGGAAGGCGCCTTGGGCGCTTGCGTCGCTGTACGGATCGCTCGCGCCGACGGGATCCTGATAGGAGGAGACGAAGACGCCGTCGAGGTGGACCTTCTCAAGGTAGAAGCCGCAGAGGAGGCGGTTGTAGGCGGGGTCCTCAAGCGTGCCCACGTAGTGGTAGTACTCCGGCCTAGGGTCGGGAGTGAGTTCGGCCTTGAGGACGCCGACGATGTAGTTCTCGAAGTCCGAGTCATAGATGCTGTAGATCGGCACATCGAGCGAATCGCCGTGCTCGGCCGCCATGAGCGGGGTGATCGTGGTGGTCGTTCTCCCGCCCGCGCCCTGAATGGTCTCGGCGAGACCGGTCGCGACGTCGAGCTGCTCACGGTTGCGCGGGTCGGCGAAGGTGTAGAACCAGAGTTCAGGGACGTCCTTGCCCTCGAAGAGGCGCTCGAGAGTGGAGACGAAGGCGCCGGCCTCTTCGGGCTTCACGCCGTAGAGCGAGACCACCGCCGGAGCGTCGAGGCCAAGGCTCTTGCGGAGCTGCAGACCCTCGAGGAGCTTCTCCGCGGAGTCGGCGACCGTCGCCTGGTCGAAACCGTGAGCCGCGACGTCTTTGAGATAGGTCTCGTAGAGCGTCTTGTCGACCACGATGGCGCCTTCGCCGGCGAGGGCGTTGTGGAAGAAGACCATCCACTTCTGCGTGGGCTCGACGAGGCGGAGTCCGAGGACTTTCACGAGCAGCTTGATCGAGCGCGGGGGCGCGTTCTGCGGGGTGACGGTCAGGGTGCTCTCGTAGAGGCCCGGCGCGGCGTCGGGCGGGACGGTCACGTCGACCCAGATCTGTCTCGACAGCGCCTGGGCGCCGCCGGCCGTGAAGTTGACGGGGCCGCTCACGCGGACGTCGGGGAGAAGCCCGGTCGGCTCGGTCTCATCGACAACGAGGAGTTCCGGAGTGAAGACGCGCGCCCCCTCCTCGCGAAGACGGCCCGCGCCGGCCTGCAGCCAGCAGCGCACGACTCGGATGTCGGCCTGCGCGGCGGGGAAGCTGCCGGTCGCCGGGGTGGCGGGCGAGTTCTCCACGAAGTCCGTTACGGAGGCGGTGCAGCCGGTCAGTTCCTGGGTCGTGGTGACGAGGACGGTCAGCGGCTCGGTCTCGCCGGGGGAGGCGTAGCAGTAGGCCGCGGGCTTCACGTCATCGATGTCGGGCACCGTGCGGTAGGTCGCGGTCTCCATCCAGTCGCGTCCGCTGAGGGCGTAGCTGGGCATCGAGCCTGCGGCGACCTCGGCGGCGGTGCGGCCCTTGGCGACGATCATCTTCAGGCCGATCGGGGAGAGCTTCTGATCGATCGCGACCATCGCGTCGCGGATCTGCTGCCACCGGTTGACGCCGCCGTACTGGTCCTTGCTCTCGATCATCTCGTTGACGGCGGCGCACTGGGTCTGGAGGCTCGCGATCTCGGAGCGGACCGCGGCGGCCGGGTCGGTGGGCGGGACGGTCGCCAGGTAGGCCGTGTAGGAGGCGAGCGCGTCGGTCATCTGCTCGAGGCGCGGCTTGAGCCAGGTGTTGTGGAGCGGGGTCATCGGGCTCCGATAGAGGACCGTCTGGCCGCTCTGGTCATAGAGCTTCACTTGGCAAAGCGTGTAGTTCGGGGACAGGACGTAATACGGAATCTCGACCTTCTTCGGGTGTTTCCCGTCCAGGCTGACCGGCGAGGGGGCGGCGTTGATGACGGAAGCCGGAGCGTCCGGAGGCACGGTCTCGAACGTGCGGGTGAAGCCGCCGCCGACGAGGGTCACGCTGGGAGCCACGACCGTCGGAGCCTGAGCGCTGAAGCGGAGCTTGACGTTCGCGCCGCCGCGGAGTTCGCCATAGGAGTCGCCCAGATCGAAGACCTGGACGGTGGTGGGCGCCGTGGCGAGCGCGAGTTCGCCGAAGGAGTAGGGATCGCGGAAGCTGCCGCGGCAGAGGGTCCAACTGGACTTCTCGCCATCGAGGGCTCGGCGGCGCGCGAAGTTGGCGGTGAAGGCGGTCCCGGGGGCGCCGGTGATGCCGAGTTCGGAGAACGGGATGGCGATCTCGACGTCCCAGG
>CAZCER010000195.1:0-8404 GCA_964497385.1 uncultured Armatimonadia bacterium
TCCGTCCGGCGTGGGTGGAAACGCGTCGCGAGGACTTGGACCGCGTCGGGGCCGAGCGCGCCGGCATCCCCCGTGGGAGGCGTCGCCGTCACGGTCACCTTGGCCTCATCGTCCGCGGAGAAGCACCCGACCGCGGCGACCAGCGTCTCGCCGGGCGCGCCGGCAAGGGTGAGAGGGAGGCCGGTCTCGGTGACCCGAGGGCGGCTGTACCAGAAGAGCCGGTCCGGATCCTCGCGCGCGAACAGCGTCGCTTCGGCAGGGGGGTCGGGCTCCGGATGGCGAGGCGCTTCAGCCCAGACGCGGTCTTTGCCCTGGATCAGGCGCAGTCCCGCGCCGGAGGGTATGTCGGCGCGCACGAGTTCGACGCGTCGGATGAGCGCCGCTCCCGCGCCGCCTTCGAAGGCAAGGGTCAGAGTGACGGACTCGTTCCGCGAGGGTGTGAACAGGTGCGCCTCGTACGGATGCCAGCCCGTGCCATGCGGCGCGCAGTCCACGGGCACGGCGCCTGTCTTGTCGTCCCGCGGGGTGAGCCATCCTCCGATCGATGGGCCGACGCCCTCTTCGTTCGGACCGGCGTCGTCCGTGAAGGCGTACTCGAGGCGGGCGATGTACAGCGTGCCGGGCCGCGTGTCCGCGCCAAGCATGACGCGCCCCGGTTCGCCCCCCGCCCCGAGCGCGAGGCAGGCCGCGCCGTCCACCTGCACGACGCGCACGTTCCCCTCGGCGTCCCACCCGCGCAGGTCCGCTCCGATCGAGGGAAACAGGTTGGGCGATCCCTCCTGGCTGTAGGGTTCCGAAACGAAGGACAGGTCGCGCCAGGAGTTCTGGGCGGCCAGGGGGCCGCCCGACGCGCAGAGGGCCAGCGAGAGTGCGAGCCCGAAGGGCGAGAGCCTCACGACGATGCACCCCACAATCCGTGCGGTATCGTGCTCCAACCGGCATGGTAACCGAGTTCGGGACCCGCCGCCACAAGCGCCGCCCCCCGCAGGTGCGCCGCAGGCCGAGGGGGAACTCGATTCGCGATCGGGGCCGGCTCACGCCAATGGCGGCCCGTCGCGCGGAGGTGACTGACGATCGGAGAGCGCCGTCACTTCGAGAGGTTGCGCATGGCTCTCGCGGTGGCGTTGGGGCTGGTCCTCGTACCCGTGGCGGCGCGATGGATCGCTGAGATCGAGTGGGTCCGCTACTCCGACAACTCCACCACTCAGGCGCTCTTCCCCCACTCCATCGCCATCCTGGTTCTCCTGACGACTCTGTCAGCCGGCGTCCGGAGGGTCGTCCCCGCGCTCGGGTTCCGGCGGCGCGAACTGCTCGCCTGCTACGTCTGCGTCTGCGTGGGCTCCCACCTCGCCGGCCATGACATGCTCCAGGTGCTCTACTCGTCGATCGCCTACGTCATCCGCCAGGCCACGCAGGAGAACAACTACGCCCAGCTCATCCATCCCTATCTCCCGGCGTGGTCCGTGCCCAAGACGGGGCCGGGCCTCCGCGCCTTCTTCGAGGGCGGAGCGACGCTCTTCAGCCCCGGCGTGGTCGACTCGTGGCGGGAGCCCGCGCTCGCCTGGGGAGCGTTCACCCTCGTCCTCTGCTTGGTGATGCTTGGGGTGAACAGTCTCCTGCGGAGTCAGTGGGAGGACGAGCGGCTCACCTATCCGATCACGCAGGTCCCGCTCTCGCTCACGCGCGACGACGGCGCCGCCATGCTCGACCGCGTCTTTCTGCTCGGGGTGCTCATCGGGGCGCTCCCCACGATCATGAACACCGTGAAGCACTTCTACCCGATCTGGCCGGGCATGCGCGTGCAGGTCCGGTACTACCAACTCGACGCGGGCATCTGGGCCTTCGCCGGGAACATCCCCGTCTGCTGGCATCCCTTCGCCTTCGGGCTCGCCTATCTCGTGCCCGCGGACCTCGCCTTCTCTTGCTGGTTCTTCTACCTCTATAGCTGCATGGTCCGGGTCATCGCCGCGGCCCGAGGCTACAAGGACTGGAACGGCTTTCCGTACGTGAACCAGCAGACCTCGGGCGCGCACATCGGGCTCGCGCTCATCGTGCTCTGGAACGCCCGTCGGCGCCTGGCCGCCATCGCGAGAGAGATCCGCCGCCCCACGTCCCTCGGCCGCGCGGAGGCCCTCAGCTACCGGGCCGCGGCCGCGCTCGTCGTGGTCGGCTGCGGGGCCCTCGTGTGGTTTTTTTGTCAGGTCGGCCTCGGGCTTCCTCTCGCGATCGTGTACCTGCTGCTGCTTCTGGCGGTGTGTCTGGCGGTGACGCGCCTCCGGGCCGAGTACGGACTCCCCACCAACGAACTCTTCCGGCGCGGGACGGACTACATCCTCGTGAGCGTGGCGGGGTCACGAGCCTTCGGGCGTCAGCGACTTGTGGGCATGGGGCTCATGAACTGGCTCGGGCGCACCTACAGGCAGCTCCCGCAGCAGGTGCAGATCGACGCGCTGGAGGTCGGCCGCCGCTCCGGGATTCCGCTCCGCTCCGTAGGCTGGATGATCGCGGCCGCAACCGTTGTGGGGATCGCGTCCGCGAAGTGGGCGCTCCTGGACGTATCCCTGCGAGAGGGCATCGCGACCGCGAAGGTTCACGGACCGGCGATGTGGGCGTTTGGGCCCGAGCCCTGGAACGACGCCGCCTCCTGGATCAACAACCCCACCAACCCCGACCTCAAGCAGGGCATGGGCTTCGCGTTCGGAGCGGTTTTCGCGCTTCTTCTCTACAAGGCGCGCGTCGCGACTCAGTGGTGGCCCCTGCATCCTGGCGGCTACGTCATGGCCTGGACCTACGGCCTCGCGCGCCTATGGACGCCGCTCTTCTTCGTCTCGATCATCAAGACGGTGGTCCTGCGCTACGGCGGCCACACAACGTACCTCCGACTGAGACCGCTCTTTCTCGGGTTCATCGTCGGCGAGTACTGCACGGCGGTGATCCGCACCCTCGTCGACATCGCCTGGAAGCTCTACCTTCCCGCCGAGTCGGGGATCGGGGGGCTGTGAAAAGGCGACTCAGGGCTCGGGATCGAAGTGCGGAGCCTAATCTCAACCATGGCTCCGATCGCGAAGGAGGGCTCCTGTGTTGCTCATTCACCTCACCGCATGCGTGTTCGGCTCCTCCGCCGTTCCGGCTCCGCTCGCGTTCGACGAGCTGGCCTGCGAGCCCGGTCGTTGCCCGGGCGCCTGCCACGTCGAGGGCGCGCCATTCACGTTGGGCGCGAACGGCGAGCCGCGCTGCGCGGTGGTCAGCGCGCCGAACGCGTCGACTGTGGTCCGGACGGCCCTCGACCTTCTCGACCGGACGCTGCGCGCCGAGACCGGTCTGGCGCTGCCGCGCACGGAGTCGACGGAGCCCCGACCGCGGACGCCGAGCATCGTCCCCGTCGTTGGCGACGAGCCGTTCGTGTCCCGGCTGCGCGAGGCGGGGCTCGAGACGGCCGACGACCTCGGCGCTCAGGGCTTCGTGGTGCAGCGGGTCGATCTCGATGGAGTCCCCGTGATGGCGATCTGGAGCCCGAGCGCCATCGGGTGCCGGTACGGGGCCATCGAGCTGCTGCGGAGCCTGTCGCTCGCGCCGGGCGAGGCGTCCACCCGCCTGGTGCGCGTCGTGTCGCGGCCCCACTTCCCCATACGCATCTCATACCTCAACTTCGCCGAACACCTTCAGAACCGCTACAACGTGAACTTCGTGTACGACACGCCTGAATGTCAGTGGAGCCTCGACGAGTGGCGCGACTACATCGATATGCTCGCCGCCATGCGCTACAACGTCTTCGAGTTCTGGCTCGTGCCGACGCTGTTCGACCCTTCGGCCCTCGAAGGCTCGGAACTGACCGAGCGATTTGCGAACACGATGTGCGAGGTCATCCGCTACGCGCACGAACAGGGACTCCTCGTCGAGATGCTTCAGGCCGTCAATACGGTCGGCCCGGATTGGGAGTACTACTGCCCCAACGTGCCCGAGGAGCGCGAGATGCTCCTGAAGCTGTGGGAGTTCTGGTCCCGGAGACTCGAAGGTGTGGACATCCTCGGGCTGTTTCCGGGCGACCCCGGCGGCTGCACGCGGAATGGGTGCGACTACCGCACCTACGTGGATCTCTGCGTCGAGATCGCCGAGCGCACGCGACGCGATCCGCCTCTGATCTACGATGTCGAGACGTGGGGCACGCCGTTCTGGGGGTGGGGGGTGCACGCGTGGGAAGGCGGCCCGGAGCGCGCTCGAGAGGCTTTCGATTACTTCGAGAGCCGCCTCGATGACTTCCCCCGGGAGACGTTCGTAGGGATCTGCATGGGGCTCAACGGGGACGCCCTCGGCACGGACGGCGGGGGAGACGCCACGCCCTATGTCCGCGAGACAGCGGCTTCACGACCGGTCACGACCTGGGACTACGGCACAAGCGAGGGCGAGGGCACGGTGCTTCCTCGGTTCCGCGTCGCGCGGATCGTCGATCGGCGGCAGCACGAGGCGCGTCTGCCCTACTCGGGTGGGATCAACTACACGATGGCCCCCGCCCTCAACCACCTGCAGGCGTTCGCCAGCGCGGAGTGCTACTGGGACCCGGAGCGCACCGTCGAGGGCGTCCTGCGAGACTACTCGCGGCTTGCGTTTGGGGACGCGAACGCCGATCTCGGCGAGCGCGTCTTTCCCTACACCGAGGTGGTCGCTGACTGGGGCGGCGGCGGATGGAACGCAGACCGCGAGCGGCTCGCCCAGGGTTTGTCCGACGCTCGGCTGGCCCTAGAGAACTGCTCTCCGCCCAAGGAGGGCCGCCTCCCGCTGTTCCGCTCCGCCTCCTACGCCCGTGAGGAGCTGCTCTGGTACGTCGAGTTGCTCTCGAAGCTCACGGAATGCGCGCAGTGGGTGGACGAAGCCAGGGCGCTCGTCGCCGACCTCGGAGGCGGCAGCGCGGAAGACGCGACGCTCGACCGAGCGTCGGCTCTCGCGGCCGAGACGAAGGACGAACGGGCGAAGCGCCTCGCCTCGCTCGTCGAGCGGATCCGGGACGCCGACATGCCCGGTCTCCTCGGTGAGTACTGGCGGCGCGTCTACGGCATCTACGACAAGACGGAGCGTCCCGTGGACCCACGAGCCTGGGGAGCGACCGGCGACCTCTTCACAGCCTTCGGGTACGGGTTTGTGGATCCGCCGCGAACGGGGAACGGCCTGCCGGTGATCCTCCACAACCAGGCGAGCCGGCTGACAGACCTTCTCGCGCGCAGGGGCGAGCCGTACCTCTGCCTGGACCTCGCCAACGGCGTCTCCGAGAAGCCCTGGACGCTCTCGAGTTGGCCCCTGGTGGGCATCCACGATCACGAGGGCTGGCGCGCCAGCGCGCTGGAGCCCGGCACGGCGGTTCTGCCCGGCTTCCGGGACGAAGGCTACCGATGGCTCATCGTCCGGGCCACCGACGATGTCGTGGGCGGAAGCAAGACCTTCTCCGTGAACGGGCATGTCGTCGGCACGTTCGTTCGGCCCGGAGAGGCCCTGCGGTGGACCACGCTGCAGTACGAACTGCCCGAGGGCCTTCTTGGGACGGAGACACTCGAGATCCGCGTGACCGGAGAGGGCGTGGCCGTGAGCGACATCGCGCTGACGCGCACGCCGCTCACAGCGGAGGAGTTGGACGCACTGGACGGGCCCTAGCCCGCCGGTTCGACCCACACCTTTGAGTCCTCGCGGATGTGAACGGTGACTGGATCCCCCGCGAGAGAGCGGGCTCCGAGAGTGGCCTCCCAGCCCTCATCCTTCAGCCGGAGGGTGGGCTCATCCTCGACGCCGCTGCGGTCCACGTCCGAGAGGTCAAGCTGGCCGAGGTGGGAGGCCCACTCTCCCTGCGCGTCACGGTAGGCCCGTTGCGCCCAGTAGACGCGCTGCAGGAGCCACCGCGCGGGGCCCGTCGGGTCCGGCCGGAAGACATCCGTCCCCGGCTCGGCCGCCGAGAACTGGACATAGCCCCAGGTCTCCGGCCGGTGCATGTCCACGGCCTCCTGAGGGGACCACACCCAGTTGTGCTCCGGCCGGCCGGGTACCTTCACGTAGTCCTCATCCTCGACGGTGACATCCCACTCGACGCGCGAGAAGTTGATCCGCCATTGGTCGCCATGGGCCGGAGGAGACGGCGCGCTGGAGTACTCCGCCAGCACCTCCCACGGGAGAGCCAACTCGACCGACCAGAACCGATCGGCGTCGGACGGATCGTTGATCGTGCCCTCAATGTGCACGCCGACCTTGAGGCCGGGGATCTCCCAGTCATTCAGAGCGGGCCCGCCGTCGCGGTAAGGCTTCACAAGGCGGAGGTCCCACACGGTCCCGAACGCGTTCACCTCGACCTCGTAGTAGTCGTGGCTGTCGGCGTCCGGGTCGATGAAGATTTCGAAGTCGTTGTCCTCGAAGATCACGGAGTCGTGCTCGGTCAGCGTCGCCCAGATGTGCGGCTCATCGAGTTGCGCGGCGATGTAGAGATAGCGGTCGTCCCAGAGGATCTTAGCGCGCGTGCGGAACCGAGGCGTCGGGCCCGCGTCGCCCAGGATGTCGCCGAAGTCCTCCGTCCAAGGCGCGACGTCCCAGACGGACTTGTCGAGGCTTCCGTCGACCAACACCGGCTCCGAGGCGCGGTAACAGACGTACGCTCGAGGGGGCCTGTAACTCGTCATCTCTACCTCCTGTGCGCGTCCAACCGCCGGCAGAACGAGCGGAACCACGATCGACGCCATGGCTCTCACAAGGGGACGTTGCGGACTCATGTCAGCCTCGCTTTAGCTCCCGGCCGTCGCGACTTCCACATTGAAGCCGCGCACGCTCACGCGCGCTCCCGGCTCGGGCCCGAACACGCGCCGCTCCTCGCCGGGCAGGAGGGCGAAGAGATTGCACTCCGGAACGCGAGCCACGCCGTCGGCGTCCTCGACCGCGACGAGAACCGGCAGAGCGAGGCGGGTCCCCTCGTTGCGAACGACGGTTCCCGCGGGACCGGCGCGGACGCTCAGCGGAACCGGCGGCAGATCGAACACGCCCCCAAACAGCGGCGCCGGCTGCGCGGACAGCATGGCGTCCGTCGTGAGGGGCGCCGCCCCGTCGCCCATGAGGGCCGACACGCGCAGCACGAATGCGCCGAGGTCCCCGAGCGGCCAGGACACATCGAACGCATGCCGCGCTTGCGGCTCGCCCACGCGCAGCGTCTCCTCCCGCGTGTGGCGCACCGTGCCGTCCAGATCGAGCACCTCCGCGCGCACAACGCACTCGCGGGGCTCGGGCAGCCCTCCGCAGACGTAGACGCCAGCCTCGAACGCGCTCTTTCCGGCCCAGTCGAGACCGGCGTACCGCGCGCAAGGATGCAGCGGCGCGTGCGCGTCCCGCACGGCCGAAAACGCCGGTTTAGGCCGCAGATCGAAGTCGAGCACATTGGTGCACGACGTGTTCGGAAACGCCTCGTTGAACTGCCAGATGACCGTGCCCGCGCACCGCCACTTCCGGCGGCGAGCCGCCTCGACGGCGTACCGCAGCGCCTCGGCGTGCAGGTGCTGGGACGCGACAACGAAACGGTCGATGTCGCCCTCTCCCATCGGGCCGAAGAGCCGCTCCACCAGGGCGCGGTTCACCCACCACGCCCCGTGGTGCATCCAGATTGGGTTCGTTTCGTCAGGAGGCCAGATTCGCTCCTCGGAGATCCAGCGCCGGAGCGTCTCCGGGTTCGCGGCCCCGGGGGCGCCCATCTCCGAGTGGAACAGGGCGTCCACCCCGTCCCAGAGGGCATAGTGGGCGGTCGGGCCGTCATACAGCCACGGGCCGTGGATGTCGTGCATCCGCCCCGGCTGGTCGGGCGCCGGCCCGAAGAGCGGCCCCGAGGGCGAGGTCGGGAAGTACAGGCGCCCGGGATCGAGTTCCTCCACAACCGCGCGCAAGGCTTCGAGCGCCGGATGGGCGCAGGTCAGCGGAGTGTACCCCGAGTCGGTCAGTTCGTTCCCGCCGCACCAGGCCGCGAGACAGGTGTACCCGCGCAGCCGCCGGACGATGCCGCGCGCCTCGCGCGTAGCCATCCGGATGTAGGCGTCGTCCTTGGGCGGCTCATTGTCGATGCCGGACGAGGACTGGCAGAACTCCTGCCAGACCAGCACGCCGCACTCGTCGCAAGCCTCGAAGAACTCGGGCGGCGGCACATGCGCCCCGCCCCAGACGCGTAGGAGATTCGTGCGGCACTCCTTCGCGAGTTCGACAGAGCGCCGGTACTTCGGGAGCGCGCCCGCGTGGAGGTTGTCGGGCGGAGCCCAGTTGAAGCCCCGGATGTGGATCCGTCGCCCGTTCACGACCGGAGTGTAAGGGAGCGAGTCCTCCGGCGCGCCCTCGGTGCGCTCCCCATGCAGGTCCCGAACGCCGATCCGCAGAGGGGCCTCGACCGGCCTGAGGCCGT
>CAZCER010000196.1:0-798 GCA_964497385.1 uncultured Armatimonadia bacterium
AGGACCCTAACGCCCCGCATGACCAACACAATGAGCGGCGCCACAGCCAGCCCGAGAAGGACGGGCGCGCCATCAGTGGCCGCGATGGCGAGCAAGCCGGTGAGAGCCCCAAGCGCCACTAGGGCCGTGGCCACGTCCTTGGGCAACACGGACACCACGGCCAGCAGTCTCGCCGCCATCCCGGGTTCGCCGTCCGCCAGGGACTCGAAGACCTGGTTGGCGAAGGCCTCGTGCCGCGTGTGCTTCCACTCGCGCCAGAGCGTGTCTTGCCAGTCTGTGGTGTCAGGCATCGCTCACCCGCACCTTCCCGAACACCTTCCCCAGCGCGAGCAGAGTGTTCGGTTGCAGCCGGCAGAGCACGGTGCACTCCATCTCCCGGTAGCGTTTCCTGCGCTTCTCGTCCGTGTCGTTGGCCACGTCGACAAGCAGGTGGTGCACGTCTTCGTCCGTCGCGTGGACGACCTCCACGCGGTCGAAGTCGAACAGCTCGGTCCCTTGGAAGTCCCTCGCCCGAGCGCGCGCCAGCCAGTTCGCACGGAGTTCGCCGTCCCGGACGCACGTCTCCGGTCCGGCCTCGGCGTCGAGCACCGCGACGAGCCTTCCTCGGTGCGTGATCCCGCCCTGCGTGCGTCTGCACACGGGGCAGGCGTAGTAGGCCACCGACTCGGAACGGCTCACGCGCGCGCGGCAGGCCTCGAAACGCTCCAGGCACTCCGGGCAGAAGGTCGACGGATAGCAGCTTGCGTACTGCGCCGCGCTCTCGGAGGCGACGTGGGCCATGATGTGGGGCCCAGCGCG
>CAZCER010000196.1:808-8368 GCA_964497385.1 uncultured Armatimonadia bacterium
CTGCGCCTGGACGTCTTGCCAGCCCGGTGGGCGAACAGGCACGGCCGCCATACCGTCCATAGCGGCCCAGAAGCGTTCACCAAGACCACTTGGCGTCGCTCTCTGAGGTCCCGGTTCCCTGAGCCAGCAGGCCCCCGTGCAGATCGGCTCCAGCGCCGCGACGGCCTCCGCGCCGGCCATCGTGAGACCGTAGGCGGCCGCGAGGCGCGGGACGAGCTGCCCGGCGACGAGGTCCCGCACGAGTTCCGGCGCCGGCGCGCCGATCCGCTTGCGCATATCCCGGAGCAGTTCGTGCGCGAAGTCGGGCGCGTCGCGATGACCGAACGCGATGGCGAGGTCCAGCACATCGGGTCGGGGCTTCCACCAGATGAACGGACGCTTGCTGAGTGGAGGACCGGAGGCGATGGCCCCGGCCCCTGAGGCGCTCGCGTTTGGGAGGAGCGGCAGCACCGAACCCACCAGCACCTGAGCATAGGGTAGAAACGTCCGCCAGTTGCGCTTTCGGCGGGTGAGTAGGATCAGCCCTGCGGCGACTCCGATCCAGACGGCGGCTCCGGTGAGGAGCGCGCCCCAGCCCATGCCTAGGCGAGGGAAGAGGACGCCGAGGAGTGTCCCGGGAAGCGTAGCGATGGCGCCTGCGAGCGCACCCCATCCCACGGAGACGTTCTCACACGTCTCACGCGCGGCAGGCGAGACGTCGCGGTCGATGAGCGCTTCGTGCAGCCGACCCTCGAGCGGGCCAGGCGGCATGTAGCGCCACCAGCGCCAGAGCGTGTCTTGCCAGTCTGTGGATGGATCGGGCATCGGGACCTACCCTCGCGCTTTGCACTGCTTGGGTCTGGCTGCCTCGGGTCAAGGACGGTTCGCCGCACGGGAGGTGGTGACCGCTCCAAACACCTTCCTCAGCGCGAGCAGGGTGTTCTCGGAGAGGTCGCAACGGGGCCCGATGCGGCACTCCATCGCCCGGTACCGCTTGCGCCGAGCCGGGTCGGTGTCGCTCGTCACGTCCACGAGGAAGTGCCTCACCTCCTCGTCGGACGCGCAGGCGACCTCGACCCGGTCGAAATCGAACACGTCCTGCCCCTCGAACGCCTTCTTCCGCGCTCGCGCCAGCCAGTTCACCCGGAGGCTCTCGCCCTTCCGGAGCATCGGCCGGTCGTCGTCCGCGTCGAGCACCGCGACGACCTCGCCGCTGTGCTCAATGGCCTTCTTGCTCTGCTTGCACGAGCGGCAAGCGCAGTAGGTGACGGCCTCGACCGGGCTCAGGCGCGCCTTGTGCTCACGGAACCGCGTCACGCAGTCGGGGCACAGGAGCCCGTCCACTCCATCCGGGAAACGCCGGCTGATGCGCTCCCCTATCTGGCGGGCGAGCCGCGCCGCGATCGCACCCTTGCTCCCGCCGACGAGTGCCGCGCTCTCCAGAGCATCCATCGCCTTGCCCTCCCACCAGAGAAGCCGCTCGCTGGCCGTCGGATTGGGCAGACCGGGCTCGCGCATCAGTTGCCTCGCGAGTTCGGCGGGTGGAGGGATGTCAGACGCCTTCACCTGCTTCACCAACGCGTGCGCCCACTCCGGCGCCTCGGGGCGCCGGCATGCGGCGATGAACTCCTCCCGGCTCGGCCGCCCGCGCCACCAGGTGAAGGCCCGGGCCTGGAGGATGCGCCAGGGGAGGGGAGGGGCATCCGGATCCCCAGGAAGGGGCGAGCCGAACAGCAGGGCGGCCGTCACGTCGAACGTGGGGAGGGCGCGGCGCAGTATACCGCCGACTGGCTCGTGTGCGAGCGCGGGGTAGGCATGCACCATTGCGGTGGCTCCGGCGACGAGCCAGGCCACAGCGAGCGTAGCGGCGGCGAGGAGGTCGAACGCGGGCACAGCAAGCCCAGGATGGAGCGACTGCCTCCCGGCGATCGCGAACCCCGCCACCGGCAGTGCGGCCAACAGAGCAGCCAGGCGCGCCTTCGTGGCTCCGGCCGCCGTGACGGCTCCGTGGGCCTCGGTAAGCAGTCGCCGCCAGGTAGGCACCGTCGCCACGACGGCGGCCTCCGCAAGCCCCAGCGCCGCCCCGAGCGCTCCTGTCCCGGCGAGGACCCACAGCGGACTCAGTGCACCCGGCGCCCGAGCCACCCAGTAGCCCAGTGCGCAGAGGCCGCCCACCGAAACGGCCCACGATATGCAGACCGCGCTGGCGGCGCGACGGACGGTGCGCCGGGCCGCCAGCGAAGGGGCCTCATCCGCCAGGGCCCCGAACAGCTTCCCCGCCAGCACCTCATCCTCCGTGTGGCACCACTCGCGCCAGAAGATGTCGCGCCAGTCGAGGGTGGTAGCGTTGTCAGGCTTGTCGGGCATGTGCACTGCCTCCATCAGCGCGCACCGGGACGGTCCGCCTACCCGGGCCCTGTGGGTGGGCGGGGCGTCCTCGCCGCGCGGCTACCATGTACCGCACATCCTCCGTGCGCACCGGGACGGTCCGCCTACCCGAGCGCTAGGGACGCCTCGCCCACCCAGTTCAGGTCCACGGGCACGCCCACCGGCGCCAGCACTCCGCGCAGGGCGCGTTCTCCGGCCTGTCGGGAATCGCTCCCGCCTCCTCCAGCCGAACCGCCAAGGCGCAAAGTGCGTCCAGCTTCGCCTCGGCCGCGGGGTAGGGGAGGGCGATCTCCTCGACTCCGTCGGTCGAGACGCGCAGAAGTTGCGGCGCACCCGCGACCTCCACGCCCGCCTCGCGGAGAGCGCGCGCGTAGCAGACAAGCTGGAGGGCGTACGTGAGTTCGCGGCCGCTCTTGCGCGGGTCGTCGGTCTTGAAGTCCACGACACGGACGCCGTCAGGCGTCTTCCGGAGCCAGTCCGCGGCTCCGCGCACGATGGCGAGCCCGCCTTCCGTCGGGACCTCCAGCGTGAGATCCACCTCGCATTCGGCGGGGATCTCCTCGCGAGGGAGCCACTCCCTGAGCGCCTGGACGCGCTTCGCCGCCGCAGGCTCCGGGTCGAGGTCGCCGGGGTCTCGCCCAGTCAGAATGTGGAGGGCCGCGGCGTGGACGGCGTTGCCGACCTCCCGCCCATCCCCGCCGCCAGGGCGCGACGGCGGCTCTACGCCCCAGCGCGTCGCCATCCACCACCGCGCCGGGCACTGAGCGAGGAGCCCGAGGTCCGTGGCGCGCAGCCGGACCCGCACAGGCGCGGCGGCGCGCGCGGGGTGGGGCTCCGCCGGGAAGAGCGGGACTTCGGGCCTGCGCGAAGGGTCCGGCGTGTCGCACTGCGGCGGCTCATCGAACGGCTCGGCGGGATCGAGGTCCTTGAGGTGCTCCGGCGGCTCTTTTGGCTTCGCACTCTTGCGCTCGAAGTGGTGGACCACCAAGCGCCGCTTCGCGCGCGTGAGGCCCACGTACCATAGGCGATCCTCCTCGTTCGGAGCCCCCTCGCGCACGGCCGCGACGGCCTGCGCAAGCGGCAGCTTGCTTCCGGCGGGGATCACGCCCCAACGCTCATCGAACTCGGCGCCGTGCCGCCGCGAACCCGTTCCGCCGATGCCCATGAGGAAGACGGCGTCGAACTCAAGACCTTTCGCCTTGTGCGCGGTGAGAACCCGGACGCCGTCTTGAGCCCCGAAGTCCGGCGCCGGCAGCCGTGGAGTGGCCTGGCTCTCGGCGCGGCGGAGGCTCGTGAGCAGGTCCCCGAGCGAGGGCTCGGTCCCGCCGTGGGCAAGCGACTCCGCCACGCCGATGAGGGTGTCCCGGACGAAGTCCCAGCTCGCGAGGTCCTCCCGCGCGGCGGAGTCGAGCAGCCCCAGGTCCTCAGCGGAGCGTGAGATCAGCGCCCGGACGGAGAGCCTCCGCGATTCGGCCTGGAGCCGCAGCAGCGTCGCGAGGAACGCCGCAAGTTCGTCCAGGCGACGCGCCGCGAGTTCGGCCGCGGGCCCTGAGCGCTCGGGCGCCGCCGTGACCTGGAGGAGTCTCTCGAGCAGCGGCCGGGCGCGCGGGCGGAGGTCCTCGTCGCACTCGCCGAGTTCGCCGTCCGTTCCGAGCGCAAGCAGGAACAACTCGCGGTGCGTGAGGCGTAGGGGCGGCCGCAGGAGCAGGCGCGCGAGAGCGATCGAGTCTCGCGGGTTGCGGATCGCCGCCAGGGCGGAGACCATGTCTCGGGCCATGCTCTGCTCGAAGAAGCCCACGCCGCCCACGCGCAGATACGGCACATTGAGGGCGTCGAACTCGCGCGCGAGTGGGGCGAACATGTGGTTTGCGCGGAGAAGAACGGCCATATCGGCGTAGGCCGCGCCTCGCTCCTCCCCCATCCCTCGAACCATCCGCGCGACTTCACCATAGGCCGCCTGGCGCTGCTCGTCGATCGCGAGCGACGTGTCGCCCATGCGGAGCGAGACGAGCGTCGGGCCCTCCTCAGCCCGCGCCACGAGGGCCGGGTCGCGGACCTGCACGCGCGAGGCGGCCTGGTTCGCGGCCCGGACGATCCGCTCGGACGAGCGGTAGTTCTCCGTGAGTTCGGCCGTCTCGGCCCAGGGGACCGGCTCGGCGGGAATGAGGTCATCCAGGTTCTCGATGCGCGCGTTCCGCCACTCGTAGATGGCCTGCTTGCGGTCCCCGACCACCATGATGCGCTGGAGCGAACCGTCCTCCGCGCCGGCGAGAAGACGCGCAAGGCGGAGTTCGAGGCCGCTCGTGTCCTGGAACTCGTCGACGAGCAGCACCTGGAACGACTCGCGGATGGAGCGTCCCGCCGCGGTGAGCGTCTCCGGTGACCGCCCCATAAGGTGAAGCGCCTCGATGATGAGGCCGTCGAAGTCGAGCGCGCCCTCGATCCGCATGAGCTTCACATAGTGCCCGTAGGCGGCGTCGGCGAGAGAAGCGATCTCGGTTGCGGACGCCGCCTGCCCCAGGGCCTCGTCCGCGAGTCCCGCCAGATCGCGCGCGCGGAGGCTCTCGAGGAGCGCCTTGAGGCCGGCGCCGGCCGTCTCGCGGATCTCCCCCGGTTCGAGCCCGAGGCTCCGCGCCTTCAGCATGACGGCGAGCACGTCGTCCGTGGCGTCCCGTGCACGGTTCCGACCGACCGCCAGGAGACGCTCGGGACGGATGGCTTCCCCGTCGGCGTCCGTAACCAGGCCCGCACGCAGGTCCGCGCCGACGCGGTCGATCAAAGCGGCGCCGTCGTCCTCGCCAAGCAGAATGAAGCCGGGCGCGACGCGGGCCTCATAGGGGTGATCCGCGAGGAGCTTTTGGCAGAACGCGTGGTACGTTGAGACGCGGAGGCCGAGCCGCGCCTCGATGCCGTTCAGGGCAAGCAACGCGTGGACGCGCTCCTCCATCTCGAGTTGCGCCTTGCGCCCGAACGTGAGAGCTACGATGTCGCGCGAGGCGTCCAAGCCGCAGCGTTTGCAGAGGTAGGCGAACCGCGCCGCGAGGACGGTGGTCTTCCCCGTCCCTGCGCCCGCGACCACCTTCACGGCCGACTCGATCGGAAACCCGACGATGCGCTCTTGCGCGGCGTTCAGAGCGCGGGGGAGGATAAGGTCGACTCCGTTAAGCGTGACGGTGATCATCTACTCGTCACCGGCCCTTTCGCGCACCTCGTCGCATAGAGCGGCGAAGGGGCAGCTTCGGCACGCGTAGGCGGCGAGATACGGTTCAGCCGGGAAGCGGGTCGCTTCTTTGATCGCCGTCGCCCGCCGCCCCGCGTCGCTTGCGGTAAGGTCGAGTTCGCGCGGGGTGAGCGGCTCCTTGCCGCCCGCCTCCGACAGCTCAAGCCCCTGCGCGCGCGGTTCCGGGTCGTCGAGCGCCGGCGGGAGGTGGATGCGCGCGAGCCCCACCGGCAGGTCCGGAACGCCGCCTCGGCCGCGAACGGCGCGCAGGTAGAGGGGAAGCTGATAGCTTTGCGGGTGCTTCGCGATCGCCTCCCAGGCTGGCGGCTCCTCGAGCAGATCCCAACGACGGATCGAGCGCGCGAAAGGCAGCGTTCCAATGTCTTTGCCCGTCTTGTAGTCGATCACCGCCGAGCCGGCGATGCGGGGCGGCGCCTTCCCCGGTTTCCCGCGCAACAACGTGGGCTGGCGATGCACGGCGTCGATACGCGCGGCGAGGGCGTGCTCGCGGCCGGTGACCGGGTCGGTCACGGTTAGCTGGAGACGCTTCTCCGTCCAGGTCTTGTCCACACGGAACGGCATGAGCCCGCAGGACACGGCCACGTCGAGCGTCCTGCGCAGGCCCTCGAGGTAGAAGCCCTGCTCGGCCGGGGAGTCGAGGGGATCGTCCCGGAGGATCCGCTGGACCCGCCTGCAGACGTCCGTCACGGAGCCCAGGACGCCGTCCTCGGACTCGTTCGCGAGTTCCTCGAGCGCCTGGTGCAGAGCGTTCCCGAACGACTGCGTGGTTGTCGGCAGATCGTGAAGGCGAAGCATGCTCTCGAAGAAGAAGCGCCGTGGGCAAATCCAGTGCGTCTCAAGCGATGTGACCGCGAGGGGTAGATGCTCCAGGTCGGCGTAGACCGGGGTGGGGGAGTCCGCCTCGTCGCTCCGCTCGGGCCTGCTCTCCCAGTCGGCGGGCGGGGCGAGGGCGCTCTCGTCGATGGCGGTCGGAACCCATGCCGGGGAGCCGTCCGCCGATGGCGCGAGTCGCACGGCGACTCCGGAGCCGGGGAGATGCCGGGGAACCCCAATGGCCTCGGGAACCGTCGCCGCGAAGAAGGGCGAAGGGATGGCCGGCTCGCCGCCGGACGACAGATGGCAGGAGAGCGTGCAGACCTCCGAGGCGCGGGAGAGCGCAAGGAGCCAAAGCCGGACTTCCTCGTCATACGCGTCATCGGGCATCTCGCGAAAACCGGTGAAGACGCCTTGATCGCCCTCGGGAACGAGCGTGGACTCGATCCACCGCAGCTCTGAGTCGGCGAGCAGCCGGCGGATGCGCGGGGCTTGGGGGAACTCATCATGCTGAAGGAGCGGCAGGTGCACCCGGGGCCACGAGCGCCCGCGCGCTTCGCTGACCGTGAGCACCTCGACCCCTCCGGGCCTCGGCCGCGGCCGCAGCCCTCGGCAGACGACCGAGGCGAGTCGACGCACATCCCTGTAGCGGAGCGTTGCCCCTGTGAGTTGCTCCCAGGCTCGGAGCCGTCCGAAGGCGGCCCCGAGTTGTTCGATGGTGTGCTCGGCGCCCTCGCGAACCAGCGCGGCGGCAAGGGACGCACCCGCGACGCGGGCCCCGAGCAGAGCGTGGAGGCGGTCAGGGAGCGGCTCGCCCGAGTGCCCCTCGAGGATGTCGCGCACCGACGCGATGAGCGCATCCACCGCGCGGGGACGCGGGGGCGTGCGGCGGGACGCTCCGCCTCCGTCGGGCAGGCCCGCGATGCAGACGCCGCGCTCGTCGCCGGCATGCAGGGCCGCGAAGAACGCCGGAGTCTCGGACTCGGGGCAGAGGTGCGCGCCGAGAAGCGCGAGGGCGCGGTTGGCGGTCGCCGCGTCCACACGCTCCCAGCCGCGGCTCCCGGCGGAGCACTCCGCAAGGGTCGCCAGGGCGCTCAAGTAGACGTCCACGCCCGCGAGGCGCGGGTCGCCGTCGACCG
>CAZCER010000197.1:0-8360 GCA_964497385.1 uncultured Armatimonadia bacterium
GAAGCAGTTCTACGAGGACGCCGCGCTGAGCAAGACCAACATCTGGGAACTCGTCGGCGACACCTCGCCAGGGTACGTTGTGGCCGAGGAGCAGACGAGCTACTACATGGGGTCGGGCACGACCTTCCGCGCCTACGTCGACAAGCGCCAAGAGGGCGGCTACGAGGAGTTCGTGAACTACATCGAGGCCGATTGCACGGTCGGCCCGCGAACCGTCCACCTGAAGATGCCGACCTGGAACATGAAGCTCGGCGAGTACTCGATGTGGGCGCACGGCTCCGACGAGTATGACTCCGCGGACGTGAACCGCGGCACGCGCTCCGGCGCAGTGACCTTTACCCCCGGCGACTACTCGATCGGCCACGTCTACACGGCCGATGGCTTCAACATCATGGCCGGCGCGCCTCGGGCGACCTTCCACCGCCGCGCGGAGAGCGCGGGCGACATCACGAACGAGGGCAACGGGGACTTCCTCATGGACGGGCAGCCGCGGGAGTTCATTGACCCGTACAGCCTCGACTACAAGGCCGGCTTCTGGTCCAACGCCCGCGACAGAGCGCTCGAGACGGGCGGTCTGAAGCTCCCCGGCAACTACGACTACATCATCGACCTCGACCAGATCTCCGCGGCTCTCGAGGCCGGGAACACCAGCATCACCATCAAGCGCCGGAGACACCGGTCCGACAGCTCCCCGAGCATCGACGGGGACGCGACGCTCATGACCAGCATGACCGGCAAGAACACCATCACCCAACTTCCGATTTGGGACCCCGCCACCAACGGGGAGTGGCAGGACAACGACTGGATGGTCTACTGGGACAGCGTGACGGTCCCTCTCCCGACGCTTGACGACTGGACGGGCGTGATCTTCGCGGGTGATGTGAACGCTCAAGGCTCGGTGTCGCAGAGCAGCTATCTGTCGACGGTGCTCCTGAAGGGCACGGCGCAGTTCAAGTCGGTCAGCGTCGTGGCGACCGACGACATGTTCTTCGTGGACAACGTGTATGGGGGAACCACCAACGGTGACTTCTCGCGTGAGCCCGGCAACTGGGACGCGGGCTCGGGTGAGCCTTGCACCGTCGCCGCCATCGCCAAGGACGAGTTCGAGTGGAGCATCGTGAATCCGCGCGTGAGCGAGACCATGTGCGGCATGTTCTCGCAGTACGGCCGTTTCTACACCGAGACCAAGGACTATGCGACCCAGCTCTTCCGGATGCCGAGCGTGACCGAATGGGACTTCGACTTCGACTTCCAGATCGACGCCGACTCCAGCCTCTGGAACGGCAATTTCCGTGAGCGCGACGCCAAGAACATGCGCGAGCAAGGCCGCGGCGTGCGGACTGACAGCATGCTGGGCCGGAGCTGGAGCAAGGATTGGTTCGTGGAGTGCCCGTGGACCCAGCGGACCGGCGGCCCGTGGGTCGGCGCAGGCGGCTACGACAACAGCACCTACTGGCACTACCCCTGCTACGTGGGCGACGGGGCCTTCAACTCCCTTTCCTACGACGTGGACTCGAATCTGGCGAACCCGCTCTTCCAGCCGCCGCTCATGCCGATCATCATGAACGGCTTTGAACTCGGCGGCATGGTGGAGCCCGCCCCGCAGGCTCTCGACACCTGGACGTAGCGCGGAGGTCGCGACATGACCGAGTACTCTCCACCCAAGAAAGACTCCCGATTCCTGGCGATGGTGGTCGGCGGCGTGGTCGTCGTGGTGCTGGTGGTCGTCGGCCTCGGAAAGCTCGCCACCCGCGCCATGGGGCTGGATGACGCCGCCACGCCCTCCGGCCCGACCACAGCCGCCGCCGGGGCCGCGTCGGGCTCCGCCGCCTCGGCCGTCGCGCCGTCGCCCTCAGGCTCGGCCGGCGCGCCCGCTCCGGAGTCCGGCGACGGCTCCTCTTCAGGAGAGGGCGCCACGAGCCTCGCGCAAGCCCAGAGCGAGTGGGCCAAGGCCCGCGCGGAGGCTCCTTCCGATCGCGCGGGCCCCGACGCGGGGCTCGATGAGAAGGGACGCGCCGTTGGGGGAGACGCGCGTCGCACCGTTGACCAAGGCTACATCGGGTCGGGCGCGTCGCGCGGTTCCGGCTCAGGCGCCGCGGCGACCGACGCCGGTCCTCCCGAGGGAGTGCCGGACGGTTACGAGGGGAGAGGGCGCGTCGCGCCAAGCGAGGGATAGGCGCCTGTCGACCAGCGTCTGGAACGAACAACGGAGGCGAGCCGGGCGACCGGTCTTCGCCTCCGTTGTTGCGTGGGGCTCCTCAGAAGCTGGTGGCGCTGGTGAACGCGAAGCCCTCCAGCCGGACGGGCGGGCACACGCACGCGTCGTCCGAGGACTCGTTGACGGCGACCTCCTGGCGGCCTACCTCGGTGAGCCGCTTCAGGAAGCGGAGCGGCGAGTCGTCGAAGCGAAGGTTCCGCACGGCGGCGACGATCTCGCCGTCCTCGATCCGGAAGAGCCCGTCGCGCGTCATCCCGGTTGTCATGAGCTTCATCTCATCGGTGTAGTTCAGATACCAGAACCGCGTGACCAGCAGGCCGCGCTCCACCCCGGCGATGAGGTCGTCCAAGCTCTTGTCGCCGCCGTCCACCACGAGATTCTGGGCCCAACCCGTTGGAGCCGCGCCGGACCGGTCCGCCCAATACCGCGAGTAGGCGAGGGTCTTGAGCACGCCGTTCTCGAACCACGTCACCTCCGGCGCGGCGAGTCCGTCCTCCGCGCTCGGGTAGCCCGGATTGGCCGGGTGGCCGGGAATCGAGCGCGCCGTGAAGAGTTCCGACGCCACCCGCTCGCCCACCAGGCCATGCCAGGCGGAGCGCTGCTCGTCGGCCGCTTTGGCGTCGAGCGACCACTGGACCTCCTGGAGCAGGTCGGCGAACGCGCAGGGCTCGAGGACGACGGTGTACTCGCCGGGCTCCACGTCCTCAAGCTCCCGGAAGCGCGTCGCCTTGGTCCGCGCCGCGCGCGCCGCCCCCTCCACGTCGAGCCCGTCGGCAGAGACGGAGAAGCGCTTCGCCCAGCCCGTGGTGGCGTCCGAGAGGTAGGTGGCCCCGAAGAGGTTGTGCGTCGAAGCGTGCTCGAACTCGAGGCCCGACGAGTTCGCCAGGTACTCCCGGCTCACTCGCGCGGTGTAGCTGCCCGAGCAGCGCACTCCGGCTTCCTCCGCAAGGCGGACCGCCGTCGCGATCGCGCCCGTGCGTCTGGCCGGAGAGAGGAGCGCGGCTTCCGGGTCCCACGCCTCGACTCTCGGGTACGCCTGCGGTCCCGGCGGAGGGAGGTATTCGGTGTCCTCGGCGCTGCTTTGAGCCATCGCTTCGGCTCGCCGAAGCACCGTAAGCAGCTCCGGCTCCGCGAGCGCGGTCGTCGTCGCGCACCCAACCCGCCGCCCAAAGGCCACACGGATCTCCGCGGCGCAGGTGTGTTTGGCCGTGTTCTGCACGATCTCGTTGTTGGCAAACCGCGCGCTGCCCTCGTCGGTCCAACCGAACCACACTTCGGTGTGGTCGGCTTCGCCCGAGTCGAGGACGGCCTGCGCGAGCCGGCGATGGTCGTCGCCTCTGTTCACGTTGCCGCCTCTCCGTTCGCCGAGGCCGGGCGTCGCGCGCCCATTGCCCGGCCTCCGCTAGAACGACGTCTGACTCGTGAAGTGGAAGCCGTCGACGAGGACCGGCGGCACAACCATGCGTCCCTGAAGGGCCGTGCGATTCGGGACCCCCATGCCGCGGATCTCCTGGAAGACGCGGAGCGGGCTGTCGTTGAAGCGCATGTTCCGAAGGCCCTTGACGACCTTGCCTCCCTCGATCAGGAAGAGCCCGTCTCGCGTCATCCCCGTGATGAGGAGCTTCATCGGGTCGACGAAGCGGATGTACCAGAACCGGGTGATGAGGACTCCGCGGTCGACGGACGCGACGAGTTCGTCCACGCTCGAGGTCCCCCCGGACACCACGGTGTTCGCCGGATGGCCGGTGGGTTCGCGTCCGCTCTGTTGCGCCCAGTAGCGATCGTAGATGAGGCTCTTGAGGACGCCGTTCTCGATCCAGCGCACGTCCTTCGCGGCGAGGCCCTGCTGGGTCCACGGCCTGCCGGGAACGTCCGAGTGGCCCGGGACGCTTGCAATGGTGAGGCCGTCGACGCCCACCTTCTCGCCTTCCTTGCCGGTCCAGCACGAGCGCCCCTCATGCGCGGCCTTCGCCTGCATGGTCCAGTTGGCGATCCCGAGAAGTCCGGCGAACGCGGCGGGCTCCATCACCACCGTGTACGCGCCGGGCTCGATCTCGCCCGGGTTGCACGCGGCTTCCGCCTTCTCGAGCGCGATCCGAGAGGCGCCGGCCGTCTCGATGCACGAAGCGTCGACGGAGACGCTCTCGGCCCAGCCCGAGCTGTCGTCGGTGAGCACCGTCTGGGCGTAGTTCGCGTCGGTCTCCTCATGGTAGCCGAACAGCCCGCTCGAGTTCCCGACGGCCGACCGCGTGACCCACGTGGTATAGCTTCCCGCCGACCTGCGCCCTTGCGCCGCCACGGGCTCCAGGGCCGCCGCGATGGCGCTCGCCCGATCCGCGTGGCTGAGCGCCGCCGTCGTCGGACGGTAGGCGTCGATGGGCGTGTAGGCCTGGGGGCCCGGAGGGGCGACGTACTCGGTGTCCGGCTCGGCGGCCTTGGCGATCTCCTCGGCGCGAGCCACCGTCGTCTTGACGGCCTCGTCGCTGACGTCGTTCGTCGACGCCGACCCGACCTTCTGGCCGAACGCGACGCGCACGGAGACGCCCCGGTCCACCGAACTCACGCTCTGCACCATCGCGTTGTTGGCGAAGCGTGAGGACTTCTCCTGATGCCAGCCGACGCTCACTTCCGTATGGTCCGCGCGCGAGTGCGAAACCGCGCGCTCAATCAGTCCGCGTGCTTGCTCTTCGGTCACTGTGATTCGCTCCTTCTCCCACTTTCATCGCGGTCCGACTACACGGGCGCCCCGAGGCCCGACTGGCGCATGACCTGCGCCGCCGCGCCCACCGTCACGTTCCGGAAGCGGGCGGTGGCGGCGCCATGGGTCATCTGGGAGATCTGCATCGGGTCGCCTTTGCCGCAGTTCAGGACGCCGTAGGGGATCCAGTAGCGCTCGTCGCACACCGCGTCGCACGAGTTCCAGAACTCGGTCGTCATCGACTGGTAAGTGACGTTCTTCAGCATGCGCGTCAGCTTGCCGTCGCGAATCTCCCAGAACGCGTCGCCGCCGAACTGGAAGTTGCAGCGCATCTGGTCGATCGAGAAGCTGCCCATGCCCTCGATGTAGATCCCGCGCTCGGTGTCCGCGATGAGTTCCTCGGGCGACAGCGGCTGCTTGCCCGGCATCAGCGAGAGGTTCGGAATGCGCACAATGGGGATGCTGCCCCAGTGGTCGGCGCGACAGGTTCCGTTCGAGCGCTCCAGCCCGATCTCGCCGGCGACCTCGCGGCTCGTTCCATAGCCCGAGAAGAGCCCGTTCTCCACGATGTACCAGCTCTGACCCGCCACGCCGTCGTCGTCGAAACCGTGCGTCGCGAGCCCGTGGGGGAGCGTGTTGTCGGCGCGGAAGGTGACGTGCTCCGAGCCGTAGGCGAGATTCCGGAGGTACTTCGGCACGGCGAAGCTCCGGCCCGCGAGGCTCTCCTCCATCCCCAAGACGCGGTCGAGTTCGGTCGCGTGCCCCACGGACTCGTGGATGGTCAGCGAGAGGTGTCGAGGGTCGAGGACAAGGTCGGTGACCTGCGGGCCGCACTCGGGCGCCTTCAGGTGCTCCACGGCCTGCTCGGCGACCCGCTCGCAGTTGTCCAGGAGGTCCGTCCGGTCGATGTTCTCCCAGCCCATCGTGCGCTCCGGCGGCTCGTAGGTGCGGCTTCGCGCGTCTCCGTCGCCGACGGCCGTCGCCCGGTAGGAGAGCGCCGTCGTGACGACCTCGCTCTCAAGGTCCGAGCCCTCCGAGTTCAGCAGGACCCGGTCCGCGCGCCGAAGCGTCATGTGGCCGTTCGCCTTCTTGATTGCCTTGTTCCCGAGCAGACGGTCGTTGATCTCGAGCAGAAGCCCGACCTTCTCCTCGATCGACACGCCGAACGGGTCGACCCGCACCGGCGTCTTGAAGCGCGTCGTGGACGGCGGCTCCGGCACGAGCGACACGCGCTTGCCCATGACGCTCGAGGCCGCCTTCGCGACCGCGACGGCCTCGGCCGCGCACGCTTGGGCGCCCTCGCGGGTGAGGTCGCACGTGCCCGCGAAGCCCCAGGCCCCGCCGCAGATCACACGAACCCCAAGACCGGAGTCGGCGGAGTCGTTGAGCGTCGAGACGCGGTGGTCCTCCGTCCCGATGTCCTGGCTGCGGTAACGGACCAGCCTCACGTCCGCGAATTCCGCGCCTGCCGCAACGGCCGCGTCGAGGGCCAGTTTGGCGAGTTCCTTCATGCAAGGTCCTCCTCAGGTTGACCTATCGTCGCGCCTCCGCCCCTCGCGGAGACGTCTCTTCCCGTATACGTTCGGGTTCCGCGCGGGGCGCCCCGAACCTGCCGTGCCGCGCTCGGCGCCGCCGCAGACGCGGATGCGGCGGAACCGGCCCGTCGGCGCGGCGTGGGTCATCCGCGCCACTTGGCCGGGCTGGCCCTTGCCGCACTGCAGCGTGCCGTAGGGCGCCGCGAAGCGCTCGTCGCAGAGCGCGTCGCACGCGTTCCAGAATTCCGTCGTCATCGACTGGTACGTCACGTTCTTGAGCATGCCGGCGAGCTTCCCGCGCCGGATCCGCCAGAACGCGTCTCCCCCGAACTGGAAGTTGCAGCGCATCTGGTCGATCGAGTAGCTTCCGCGGCCTTCGATGTAGACGCCGTCCTCGGTGTCCGCAATGACTTCCTCCGGCGTGAGCGGCTCCTTGCCGGGCGTCAGCGAGAGGTTCGGGATGCGCACGATCGGGATGCTGCTCCAATGGTCGGCCCGGCAGCACCCGCGAGAGCGCGTCTCGCCGATCTCGCCGGCCACCTCGCGGCTCGTGCCGTATCCGACCAGCACGCCGTCCCGGATGACGTCCCAGCTCTGGGCCGCGACCCCGTCGTCATCGAACCCCTGCGTCGCCAGGCCGTGGGGCAGCGTGTTGTCGGCCCGGAAGTTCACGAGGCTCGACCCGTACTGGAGCTTGCCAAGGAGGCTGGGGACGGCGAAGCTCCGTCCGGCCAAGCTCTCCTCCATGCCGAGAACGCGGTCGAGTTCCGTCGCGTGTCCGACGGACTCGTGAATCGTCAGCGCCAGGTGCGCCGGATCGAGCACCAGGTCGGTCGTGCACGGCTCGCACTGGGGAGCGCGGAGATGCTCGACGGCCTGGCTCGCGACCCGCTCGCAGTTCCCGAGAAGGTCCGCGGCGAGCACGTTCTCCCAGCCGAGCGTCCGGGCCGGCGGCGCGTAGGTGCGCGTCCGCGCGTCCCCGTCGCCCACCGCCGTCGCCGTGTAGTTCGCTGAGGTGGTGGTCACATCGCTCTCGAGATCCGAGCCCTCGGAGGTCAGCAGGATCCTCCGGACGCGCGTCAACGCGATCCGCCCCTCGGCCTTCGAGACCGCGGGGGTTCCAAGCAAGCGATCGGCGACCTCGAGGAGCAGACCGACCTTGTCGGTCAGCGGGACGGAGAACGGATCGATCGCGCAATCGCTCCGGAAGACCGTCGCGTCGACCGGCTCGGGGACGAGCGAAACCCTGCGGCCCTCAAGGCCGGCGGCCGCGCGCGCCACCTCGACCGCTTCCGCCGCGCATTGCTCGGCCGACTCCCGCGTGAGGTCCGGCGTTCCGGCGAAGCCCCAGACCCCGTTCCACAAAACGCGGACGCCGAGGCCCTCGCTCTCCGAGTCCTCGATTGCGGCCAGGCGGCGATCCTCCGTGCGGACGGTCTGCTGGCGGTAGACGCCGATCCGGGCGTCGGCGTAGCTTGCGCCCCGCGCCGATGCGGTGTCGAGAGCAAGACGCGCGAGTTCTCTCACGATACGCTCCTTGCAGGCTCCCCCCGATCAAGATGACACCCGATGGCCGCAACGCGACGCTCCCTGCCAAGCCCCACTTCCCCGGCCGGTTCGAGACTCCTCCGTGGCAGGAGACTCGCTCCGCGAGCCGAAAACTCCCTGTGCGGGCGCGGCCCGCGCTGGAGCGGTCGATGTAGGGGCGGCGGCCCGCTTTGGCTCGATGAGGCTGCCGGCGGGCCGGCGAACAGGAGCGTCTCATGACCACGGAGCAGATCGTCCGCTACGCGTATGACCAAGGCGCGTCGGACATCTTCATCCAGGCGAAGTCCTCCCCGGCCTTCCGGATCGGCGGCCACATCTACTTCGCGGAGGACCTGCCCGTCCTCTCGGGCGACGAGACCCG
>CAZCER010000198.1:0-8331 GCA_964497385.1 uncultured Armatimonadia bacterium
CGGCTGGCTCGACTCGAAGATCGGCGAGAACGGCCTCTACCGCCACGCCTACTGGCCGGGATCGAGCTTCGGGGCAGGCCCCGCGGCGGACGTTGCGGTGTGGATGGACTGGCTCGCGGTGACCACGCGCGACGGCGCCCTCCGTGCGCGCCTCGAGGCCGCCGCGAAAGAAGCCCTTTCCCAGGTGCCTCCGGGCGCCTACGACTCGGCTGGCGTCTCGCACGTGCACTACCCGGTGGAGTCGCTCCTCTACGGCCATGTCGCGGAGAACACCGAGGCCGCGCTTGCGGCGGGACGCGCGGCTCTCGCCGGATTCGAGCCGGACGGCTCCGTCCTCTACCGGGCGGGCCAGATGGACTTCGGGAAGACCCACTTCGCGCCGGACGCGAACGGACTCACCGGCGGGCGGGTGGCGAGCCTCCTGCAGTGCGCGGTCGTGAGCGGCGACCCCGACCTCATCCGAGAGGGCCTGCGCCTTCTGCGCGCCCTCGACAAGTTCGATGACTCGACCCCGCGCGGCGCCCAGACCTGGGAGGTGCCGCTCCACACGCCGGACATCCTGGCCTCAGCGTACCTCGTGCGCGCCTACACCCTCGGGTACGAGCTGACGGGAGACCGCGAGTTCCTTGACCGCGCCGTCTACTGGGCCTGGACCGGCGTGCCGTTCGTGTACCTGATCCCGCCAGTGGACGGACCGGTCGGCCCGTACGCCACGATCCCGGTCTTCGGAGCGACCCACTGGGTCGGCTCCTGGTTCGGGCTTCCCGTCCAGTGGTGCGGGCTGGTGTACTCGGACGCCCTCTACCGCCTGATCCGGCACGACCCCGAGAACGCCGCGCTCTGGAAGCCGCTCGCGGACGGCATCGCCGCGAGCGGCATCCAGCAGAACTTCCCCACCGACGATCCCGAACAGCCCGATCTGCAGGGGCTCCTGCCCGACTCGTTCGTCCTGCGAACCGGCTGGCGAAACGGCGTGGCGATCAACCCCGGCACCGTGCAGTCGAGCGCGATTCGACTGGTCGGCGGGCCGGAGGTTTATGACTTCCGCGTGTTCCGCCAGGCCGAGCTGATGGTCCACGCCCCAGGCGCGATCGAGGAGCCGAGTGACGCCGCGGACGGCGTGCGCTTCCGCGTGCGTGGTTGGATCGACAGGCCGTACTACGTGCTCGTGACGGGCCTCACCACCAAGCCGACGGTGAGCCTGAACGGCCGCGCCGTCTCGCTCGATGGTCCGAGCGAGTACCTGGCCGACTCGGGCCGGCTGATCCTCCAGGTGGAAGGGTCGCCGACCGTCGAGGTCGCGCGCTAGGGACACGACGAGAACCCAACGCAACGCCGGGCCTCGGCGGCGATCCGAGGCCCGGCCGGCGCCTTGGCGGATGGGATCGGGGCCTCAGAAACACCGAACCGTTCGGCTCATCGGGGGATACATACTCGCGGACACGACGCCGTGCCGAGGATGGGTGACCGGTGAGCGAGGCGCCAGAGAGACAGCCTGGGGAGGCAGTGGAGTCCGCGGATGCGCGACTCTACCGGCGGCTCGTGGATGAGCACTACGCGACCGTCTTCCGGTACCTGCGCTGGATGACCGGTGACGACGCAACCGCCGCCGACCTCACGCAGGACGCCTTCGAGCGCGTGTGGCGAAGCCTTCCCGATCCGCAACGGCCCGAGAGCCATCGCGCCTGGCTGCTCAAGGTCGCGTCGAACGTCCTCCGCAAGCAGGCCCGAGCCCATCCACGTGGTGCGTTGGCGGATCTGTCTTCGGAGGCGCGGAGCGCCGAGCCCCCGCCGGACTGGCGCTTCGAGCGCACCGAGACCGACCGTCGCGTGCGTGAGGCCGTGGACCGGCTGCCGGCCCCCTATCGGGCCGTCGTGACGCTGCACAATCTGCAGGACCTCACGCTCCGGGAGACCGCCGACGTGCTTGGGATCCCCGTGGGCACCGCCAAGTCGCGACTCGCCGTCGCGTTCGAGAAGCTCAGACGAATGCTCCATGAGGAAGGGGGAGAGGACTCATGATCGCGCGGCCGACGCTTTCGAATGAGGCCACGGGCATCGAGCGCTTGTCCCGCACCGCCGCCTGCGTCCTGTCGTCCAGGGCGCGATCGGAGCATCGGCGGGCCGCCGATCTGCGGGCGGCGCTGGGCGCCGCCGAGCCCCTCCCCGTCCCCGGCGATCTGCGCGCCCGGCTGATGGCTGTGGCCGCCAATACACGGCCCCGCGGCAACCAAGACCCAGAGGAGGCGAACGACATGGCTGCATGCACAGCGACAGTCTCCGTTCCGGCGCGGCGGGGAGCCATCCCGCGCGCGGTCGCCGGCGTGGCCATCGCGGCGACCATCATCGCCGTCGTGGCGACCATCGCCAGCTACACCGCGAACCGGGCGTCGGCGACGCTCGCTCAGGTGGTGCTCCGGGATCTCCGCGATGCGGGGCTCCAGCGGCAGTTGCTCCTCAATGGCAGGCAACTCGCGCGCGCGACGGTCATGCGCAGCCCGGAAGGCTCGCACGCCGTGCTCGGGTCCTACATCATCCGCGAGGAGGGCGTCGTCGCGGAGTTCATCGAGGGCGATCCGGCGAGCCTGGACGTGGACCGGCCCGCCGAGCGCGACGTAGTCTTCCCGCGCCAGGGGGAGCTTTCGTGGCGCGCGTCGGTGACCGGCGACGCGGTCTCGCTAGCCAACGACTCGGGGTACGACCTCAACTCCCCCCCCGCCGACCTGCTAGACGGCCTGCTGGAGGGCTCGTGGCAAGACGACGACTGGACCGCCGAGCGCGGCGACATGCTGACGCTCACGGTGGTCGAGGACTCCGGGGCGACGCGCGAGGTCCAAGCCCCGAGAATCGCGCTACGGCTCCGTGGGGAGTACGGGTCGGGTCGGGCTCCCGATGGCAAGCGAGTCGAGAACTGGGCCCTCACCGTGGCGGAGGCCGATCCGCCCGTGCTCGTCTCCGGGGTGATGATGACCGAGGAGCGCACGGCGGAGGGTGTCGTCTACGACCGCGAACTCGCCGCCGTCGCAGTCACCGAGTTCCGCGAGCATGGCGGCCTCCTGTACGCCGCGCGGGAGGCGATGGCCATTGAGGTCTCGGGCGACGGGCAGGTGGAGCTGCGGAACACCCAACTGCGGCGGATCCTCGACGAGAGCCCGCTGCTGACGGTGGCATGGCCGGTTGCTGAGGCGCCCGAGGGGGCCGAGGCCGGTGGGGAGTTCCCGCCGGACGCGATCGGGCTGCCGTCGCACGACGACTTCGCGACTGCCGGGGTGCGTGCGCTGTGGGCGGAAGCCCTCAAGGCCGATCCTCCCAGCCTCGACGAGGTCCTGGCCCTCTGCGACGCTCTGCCGTGGGAAGGCGCCCGGCCTGGCCCGGCGAGTCCACCGGCGGATCTGGCGGAGGCCAGCGCGGAGCGGACGGGCTGTCTCTCGAACATGCGGCAACTCGCGACGGCCGCCGTCGTTGTCGCGCAGGAACATGGCGGCGTGCTGCCCGAGACCGAGGAAGCTCTCTGGGAAGCCGCCCGAGCGGCGGGCTACCGCAACCTGGATCAGCTCCTGGTCTGTCCGTCCGACGATGCACCCCCGAGCTACGCGGTGAACCCCCAGATCCTCGGCGTGAACATCGATCTGCTCGAGGACCCGGAACGGACGCTCATGCTGTTCGAGTCCGATGGGGGCGAGACGCCCGCGTTCCGGCACAACGGGAGGATCCTCTGCGCCACCTGCGACGGACGCGCGCTTGTGTGCACGCCGGAGGAGTTCGAGGCACTCGAGCGGACGCCCGTGCTCAGGCGAGCCGAGGCAAGCCCGGAGGAGGTGGACCTGAAGGCCCGGATCCGTGAAGCGCGGACGCTACGCGCGCCGCTGAAGAGCCTGGTGCTGCGCGTCATGCTGAGCAGCGTGTCCGAAGCGGCACACTACGGTCCGGGGCCGGTGATCGGTGACTACGTGGTCGGTCTGTCCGCGAGAAGCCAGCTTCTGGGGCCAATGGCCTTCTTCGTGTTCGATCGCGCATGGGTCGCGGACGAGGGCGCGTGGATCGATGCCGAGACCCAGTGGAGCCCCTGTGATGGGGTGCTCTTCCAGTTCCCGAGTGAGTGGCGAGAGCCGAGTGGCGCCATCCCCGAGAGGTTCCCCGGTCGTTTTCCGAGGGGAGAGGTGGCGCCCGAGCACAGCGTCTATTCGGGATGGATCGCCGAGGCCGGTGACCTCGGCGTCCTCCTCGGGCTCCGCGATGAGTCGCAGCCGGGGGCCGGGCGCCTCGGGGTCCCGGTCAGCTCGGAGTGGCGGTTTGCTGGCCAGGAGGAACGCGACGGCCGGCGGCTGCTTCGTTTCGAGGCGGACGATGCTGACAGATACGTGGTGTGGGTGGACCCGGACCGAGGGTACCTGACCGTCAGGGCGGAGCGTCGCTCGCCGCGAGGCCAGATGGTAACCATAGCGACTCAGGTCAGCCAGACCGCAGGGCTGTGGCTCCCGACCGAGACAGAGTGCCATCGGCTACGTCAGACCGAGGGCGGGGGGCGGGAGCCGGTCATGTCGGACTACATGACGTTTGTGCATGCCGCCGGCAGCCCCGCGTCCCCCATCTTCGTCGCGCCCCGGGCGCGTGCGGAGACCATCAACTGGCCCTCGCCCGACCCATCGTTCCCGGACGACCATGGGCGCGACGTGATCGACCGCATGGAGCGCGGGGAACTCCCGGTCGACCGGGAGCCGCCGGAGCGCTTCGAGTGGTGGATGGACGAGTGAGGCGCCGCCTCTGACCGCGCGTCCAGTTCGCGGCATCATATCCTGGCAGGCCCTCCGGTGTGCGGGTGGCGAATAGACCTGCGCCATACGATGAGGAGGCAGCCAGTAGTGAGCAATCCATCTCAGATGAACCGCCGTTCCTTTCTGGGGCGCGCCGCGGCGATCGCCGGTGCGCCCGTCATCCTGACCACGTCCGCCCGACGCGCGCAGGGCGCCGTCGCCCCCGGTGAGCGCATCACCATGGGCGCCATCGGCGTCGGCCCGCGCGCCACGTACGACCTGCAGTGGTTCATGCGCAACCCCGATGTCGAGTTCGTCGCCGTCTGCGACGTGCGCCGCGACCGCCGCGAGGCCGCGAAAGCGCAGATCGACCAGGCCTACGGCAACACGAGTTGCGCGATGTACCGCGACCTCCGCGAGATGCTCGCGCGCCCGGACATCGACGCTGTGCTCATCGCCACGAGCGACCGCTGGCACTCGCTCGCCTCGATCATGGCGATGCGAGCGGGCAAAGACGTCTACAGCGAGAAGCCGCTCGGCATGAACATCGGGGAGACGAACGTGCTTGCCGAGACCGCGAAAGAGACCGGCCGCGTGTTCCAGGTCGGCACCCAGCGGCGAAGCGAGCCCAACTTCGTCTACATCGTCGAACTCGCCCGCAAAGGCTACCTCGGGAAGCTCCACACATTGACCGCGCACATCGTGCACGGCTTCGCGCCGCACGTGTGGCTTCCGGCCGAGCCCGAGCCGCCCAAGGACGAACTCGACTGGGACCTGTTCCTCGGGCCCGTGCCGTGGCATCCCTACAACCGCGGCTACGTCGACGGTCGGCACGGTCACGCCGACTTCTGGGCCGGCGGCCTGCACGAGTGGGGCGCCCACACCTTCGATCTCTGTCAGTTCGCGAACGACACCGCTCTCACAGGGCCGACCCATTTCGTCTTCCCCGGCAATGAGACGAGCGAGGGCCTGGTTGCGAAGTATGAGAACGGCGTCGATCTCACCATGACCGCAGGCGGCTTCCCCGGCACCTGCGGCGTGCGCTTCGAGGGCGATGAGGGCGCGGCGATGTGCGCCGACGGGAACATGCCCGAGGTCACGCCGGTCTCGCTCCTCGGCGAGCGCGAGACGATCCTCCGGAACTACGTCGAGCGTACCGGGCGCTCGCTCGACCATGCCCGCGACTTCCTCGACTGCGTGAAGTCCCGCCGCGATCCGGTCGCGCACGCCGAGATCGCGCGTCGGGCCCACGACATCTGCCACGTCGGCGCGATTTGCATGAGTCTCAAGCGCGACGTCACCTGGGATCCCGCGACGAGCAGCTTCCTGAACGACGAGGAAGCCAACCGCATGCGCACGCGGGCGAACCGCGCGCCGTACACATTCTAGGGCTGGAGGCCATGCACATGATGAATCACACGAAGCGCTCCCTGCTGGGCCTCCTGGCGGTCCTGGCACTCATGCTCGCCCTGCCCGCAACGGGCGCTGCGGATGAGGTCTCAGACCTCATCGCCACGCTCGAATCCGACGCCGAGCCCTATGCCAAGGACGTGGCATGCCGCCGCCTCGCGGTGGTCGGCACGGCCGAGGCCGTCCCCGCGCTTGCGGCGCTCCTTGCGAACGACGAGGTCAACACGAGCGCGAGAACCGCGCTCATCAACATCCCCGGCCCCGAGGCCGCGGCCGCGTTGCGCGACGCTCTCGATGAGCTGACCGGACGGCCGCTTGTTGGCGTGATCGAGGCCCTGGGCGTCCTCGGTGACGCGCACGCCGTCGAGGCGCTTGTGGAACTGCTCGGCTCGGACGACGCGGATGTAGCCCCCGCCGCCGCGCGCGCGCTCGGGCAGATCGGCGCGCCTGCTTGCCGCGAGGCTCTCGTCGGCGCTTTGGCCTCGGGAGACGAAGCTCTCCGCGCCGCAGGCGGTCTTGGCTGCCTTGCCCTCGCCGCGACGCTCGCCGAGGCCGGGGACACCCGAGCGGCCGTTTCCCTCCTGGACGCCGTTCGGCGCGCGCAAGTCCCCGCCGCCCTGGTCGCCGCCGCCTCCGTGCGTAGCGTGACCCTCCGCGGCGACGCCGGGGCTTCGCTCGTGCGAAGCCTGCTCTCCAGCTCCGAACCGGAAGCCTTCGGCGCCGCCCTGCGCATCGCGCGGGAGGTCCCCGGAAGCCGCATCACGGCCGCCGTGGCCGGCGCGGTCGCGAAGGGTCCCGCGTCGATCCAGGTTCCGCTCATCGAGGCCCTCGGCCATCGTGGCGACCCGGCCGCTCTTCCGGCTGTGACGAAGGCCGCCGGCGCTGTGGAGCCTGCGGTGCGCGTTGCCGCCGTCCGCGCTCTCGCGCAAATCGGTGACGCGAGCGTTGTGGACACGCTCCTCGAAGCCGCCGCCTCGGACGACGAGGCCGTCGCGAACGCCGGAGCCAACGCCCTCGCCGCTCTGCAGGGCGATGGCGTGGACGCGGCCGTCGCGAAGCGCCTCGCGGATCCCGACGCGGCCGTCGCGAAGCGCCTCGCGGATCCCGACGCGGCCACCCGCGCGGCCGCGGTTCGCGCGGCGGGTCAGCGGCGCATGACAAGCGCGATTCCCGCTCTGGTGGAGGCCGCCGGCGCCAAGGGCGCGGTGCGCGAGGCCGCGATCCGCGCGCTCGGGCAGACCTGCGGGCCAAAGGAACTCCCGGACCTCGCCGACATCCTCGTCGGCCTCTCGGACCCGGAGGACATCGCGCTCGCGTGCTCCGCTCTGACCGACGCCGCGAGCCGCATCGAGGACAAGCAGCTTGTCGCGGACGTGCTCGTGGAGCGCCTCGGCGGGGCGCCGATTGAGATCCAGTGCGCATTGATGGGGCTCCTCAAGCAGGCCCCGGTCACCAGCGCGCTCGATGCCATCCGCGCCGCGATCCGCGACCGGTCCGGCGTCGAGCAACAGACGGCCTACACGGTGTTGGGCGAATGGCCCACGCCCGAGGCGGCGCCTGACCTTCTCGCACTCGCGAAGGCCGGCGGCGCCCAGCGCGACATGGCGCTCACGGGTTACATCCGCCTCATCGGGTCGGGCGATCTCAGTCCGGAGACGAAGACCGCGATGTGCAAGGAGGCCGCCGCGCTCGTGGCGAGCGACGGCGAGAAGGACCAGCTCCTCACGGCTCTCGCGACCACTCCGACCGCGGAGTCGCTCGCGATGGTCATGAGCTACATTGACAACCCGGCCCTCCAAGGTCGCGTCTGTTGGGCCGCCGTTACCGTCGCGGAGCCCCTCGAGCAGTCCCACGCGGCTCAGGTTGTCGAGGCACTCACCAAGGTGCTCGAGGTCATGGACAACCCGGGCATGGAGCGCCGTGTGCGGTCCTCCCACGATCGCGCCGCCGAAGCGGCGAACCGGTAGTCGCAACCGACGCGGGGCGGAACGGCGGTCGTCGCTCCGCCCCGCGTCACTAGAGGTGGGAGATCCTCATGTCGTCTCGTCTCGGTGCGTGCATGGGGCTGGTGCTTGGCGTGGCGCTTGCCGGGTCGGCGGCGGGGCAAGGCCCGGCCGACGACCCGGAGGTCCCCGCCATCGTGGGCGCGTGGGACCTCGTGGTCGGA
>CAZCER010000199.1:0-8309 GCA_964497385.1 uncultured Armatimonadia bacterium
CGCAGCGCGAAGCCGCTTGTGGATCAGATCGCTCGCAAGGACCTCGAGGACATCGCCTCAGGAGTCATGGCGATGTGTGAGGCCCAACAGGAGTTGCTCGAGCAGAAGGTCGGCCATGATCTCGCGGTGGCGCGCAGCGTTCTCGAGAGTTACGGCGAGATCACCACCGGCGACCCGATCACTCTGCCTGCCATCGACCAGGAGACGCAGGCCGCCTCGGAGGTGACGGTGGCTTCCTGGACCGTCGGCGACCAGCCGATACACGGCGACCACACCATTGTCGACCGCGTCGAGGGACTCGTGGGCGGCGCCTGCACGATCTTCCAGAAGACCGACTCGGGACTCCTCCGCATCTCAACCAACGTCGAGAAGGATGACGGGTCGCGCGCCATCGGCACCTACATACCCAACTCGAGTGAAGTCGCGCAAAGCGTTCTTGCGGGGAAGACGTTCACCGGGCGCGCGCAGGTGGTCGGGCGGGAGTACATCGCCTGCTACGAGCCCATCAAGGGCGGTTCGGGTGAGGTGATCGGGGCGCTCTTCGTCGGCGTTCCGCAGGAGAGCGTCACGTCGCTCCGCAAGGCGATCACGGGGATCGTGGTCGGCCAGACGGGCTACGTCTTCGTGCTGGACAGCAAGGGCAACTACATCATCAGCCGGGACGGCGACGGCGACGGCGACGGCGATCGCGACGGGGAGAACCTCTGGGAAGAGAAGGACGCCGCCGGCGACTACTTCGTCCAGGAGATCTGCAATCCCGACAGCGAGGCGCGCAAGGCCGGCTGGCTGACGTTCCCGTGGCGCAACAGCGAGAGCGAAGCGCCGAAGCCCAAGGTCACCCGCCTTGTTTACTTCGAGCCATGGGACTGGGTCATCGGCGTCGGCAGCTACCAGGACGAATTTGAGGCCCCCATCCGCGCCATCCGCACCGCCGCCGTCTTCGCCGGGATCATTGTGCTCGTCATCGCGGGACTCGGGGGCGGCTGGATGGCTCTGCGCGTCTCCGCCGGCATCCAGCGGGTGGCGGACGCCGCCCGAGAACTCGCCGAGGGAGACGGCGACCTCACGCAGCGTCTGCCCGTCGAGTCCGACGATGAGATCGGCCAGCTCTCGGCGCGCTTCAACCAGTTCGTGACCAACGTGGACAGCGTGGTCGGGCAGGTGGCCGAGTCCGCCGAGGCCGTCTCCGAGGCGTCGCAGCAGATCGCCGTCTCCGCCCAAGAGCAGGCGCACGCGGTGACGCAGGTCGCTCAGGTCGCGGGTGACATGGCCGAGGGCGCCAGCCGGCAGACCCAGGAACTCGAGGACGCGGTCACCCAAGTCCACGCCCAGGGCCAGGCGCTCGCGAAGCTCACCGGCGAGGTCGTCTCTCTGAGCGACGGCTTGGCCGAGGCCGACCGCCTCGTGGGCAGCATGGTCGAGTCGGTCCGGCAGATCCAGGAGGTTTCCGACTCGGTGTCCGAAGCGGCCGTCGGGGCCCGGACCGCCGCCGAGGAGGGGCGCGGACTCGCCGGGGAGACCAGTTCGGGCATGACCGAGATCCGCGACAACTCCGCGGCAGCCATGGAGCGCGTGCGCGGCCTGGCGCGGCAGTCCGAGCAGATCGACGAGATGGTCCAGGTCATCAACGACGTGGCGGAGCAGACCAACCTCCTCGCCCTGAACGCGGCCATCGAGGCGGCCCGCGCCGGCGAGCACGGCAAGGGCTTCGCGGTCGTCGCGGAGGAGGTCCGCAAGCTCGCGGAGCGCTCCGGGCAATCCTCGCGAGAGATCGCTTCGATCGTTCGCGAGGTCCGAGAGAGCATCGACGGCGTTGTCGCGCTCCAGGAGAAGGGCGCTGCGGCGGCCGAGTCCGGCGCCGAACTCGCCGCGCAATCGGCCCACGCCCTCGACCTGATCGCCCAGGCCGCCCAGAAGGCCGCCGACGGCATCGACGATGTGCGCAACTCCGTCGCGAGCGCGCTCTCCGCCGCCGACGCGGTGGCGAAGAGCGCCGAGGAGACCGCCGTCGCGTCCGTCGCCATCCGCTCCGAGGCCGACCGCACGAGCGAACTCGCCGGACGCGTGCAGGAGATCATCGACTCCGTCGCCGCGATCGCCGAGGAGGCGGCCGCGTCGTCCGAAGAGGCCTCGGCATCGACTGAGGAACTCTCCGCGGGCGCCGAGGAGATGGCGGCCTCGAGCGAGGAGATGGCGGCCTCGTCGCAGTCGCTGCAGTCGATCATCAGCCAGTTCAAGTACACCGGGGCGTCCACGCAGAGCCCCAAGAGGTAGGGACGGCGCGGGTGCGCGCAGCCCGCCCTTCGGGTCCGGCCCGGTCCTCCGGGCCGGACCCGTTGAATGCATGAGGTGGGAGGGGTGCTCGGATGGCCTACGGTTCCGTGGTCGTCGCCCACACGCACGAGGGTCTGCGCGCGGCGCTCGGTGAGTTGCTGAGTGAGTGCTTCTCCGAGGTCCGTTGCGCCGCGGACGGCGAGGCGTTGCTGCACGCGCTCTCGCAGCGGGCGCCGGACCTGGTTGTCCTTGACGTGCGCCTGCGCGCCGCCGACCGCTCGCTCGCGGCGGCTCGTCTGCGCGACGACTGGCCGCTTGTGCCGTTCATCGCCCTCTGTCCCGACTCCGACGAACTCCCGGCCCTGATGGCGGCGTGCTTCGGGGCGGCGGCTTCCGTGCAGGCGAGCCGCGCCGGGACGGACCTTCTGCCCGCCGTCGCCGAAGCCCTGGAACACTAGATCCCCGATCGGAACCCCGCCGCGTCGCCGCCGGGACTACGGCTCAGGCTTGCCCTTCTCCGGTACGACGCTCGCCAGTCCTTGGGCCTCCGGCGTGACCCAGGCGTGTCCGTAGAATCCGCCCGAAGCCACGGCGCTCGGAACCAAGCGCTCGTCGAGCGCCGAACCGCCGGGGGGAACGCCCACACCGACGAAGTGGGCTCCGGGACCGAAGCGGAGCCCGTGCGCCTCCTCGGGGTGGGGGGCGATCGCGCCGTCCGGCCCGACGACGAAGGTGAACGTCCGAAGCGCTTGTCCCTCGTCCATCCAGGTGCAGACCCAGGTTCCGGGGTGATCGGTGATCGCCGGCTTGTTCGGGTCGCGCTCCTTGCTTCCGGGCTCACCCCAGGTCAGGGGAAGCGTGAGATGGTACTGCCGGAAGTTGATGGACTCCTTCACATTGCCGGCGGCGGTGTGCACCACCTCGTAGAAGCGATCCGGGGCCGTCTCGGACTTCACCGCGTCCTTGTTCGGGTACTGCTCGAAGGCCGACAGGTCGAGCGGCGCGCCGTCCACCGTGCACCGCAGGTAGCCGCGCGGCGGGGTGTAGGCGTCCTTCACGGCGGAGAGCCCCAGATAGACCTCGACGCAGTTGCGATCGGCTCCGCCGCCCCTGTCTCCGCGGATGTACGGGTCGTATTCCGCGGGGCGCTGGTAGATGACCGCGCTCACCGCCTCGGCATGCCTCGAGACGTAGTAGTCGTCGGCGTCGGGCTCCCCGTTGCCCCGCACCCGGCTTACTTTGCGGACGTCCAGCGTATGGGTTCTCGCGAGCGCCTCGGCGCCCGTGGCTCCGTCAACGTAGTAGACCTCCACGGTGAAGGGACCGTCGCCGGCGACGATCTGCTCGCGGTCGCGGACGTTCCGGCTCCACATCATGTCCTCGGCGTCGTCGAACGCCGGTGGACGACGGTGGTAGATCGTGGCCTCCTTGCGCACGTCGGCCACAACCGAGGCCCCCCGCTTGACGACCATCCGGAACGCGCCGTGGTCGGGCGCCTGGCCGAAGATGCGGAACTCGCCCTTGAGCACCCATCCCTTGGCGTACGGCTTGCCGTCCCGCGCGTCCGTCTCGGTGTCCACCGAGAACCACGCGAAACCATCGTCATAGGTCAGCCCGGGAGCCAACTGCGCCTCGGCTTGCGGCAGCACGCACGCACACAGGGCCGCCGCCGCGGCAACCACGCTCGCGATCCGCACCTTGCCCGCCTCCTCCGCCGCGTACGCCGCGAACGGAGCCGAGCAGCAGGCCGATCTCCGACGGGCGTTGCGCCAAGCCCGTCCCACTGGCAAGCCAACGGTCGCGCGACCACACCGGGCAGCGGTTCGGCGCGCCCGAGTCGAATCCTTCCGAGCCGGCCAGCGGTCGCCGCGGCCAGCCGGCCCGGCGTCAGGCCGCGCGAACCTCAGAACGTGCGCTCGAGTCCCACCGTCGCGTAGTTGACCCGCGTGAAGTTGTACACCTGGCCGACGTCGGCGCCGCCCTCGACGACGCGGTAGCCGAGCCGCACGTTGGTCGAGTCGGACACGCGGTACTTCAGCGCGAGAAGGACATCCTCGGCGCGACCCTGCGGACCGACCAGAGCGTCGCCATCGAGGAGCACGTCCCACCGGTCGCCGAGGTTCCAGTTCACCCGGAAGTTGATGAGCGGCACAAACCCGAAGTCAGTGCTCTCGGTTGACTGGGTCGCGCTGGACAGCCCGATCGAGGCGTCGCGGATCTTCGCCGTCAGGCCGAGCCCCCACGAGAGGCGCCGCTCCGGATGGAACATCCTCCGGTAGGTCAGACGGTAGGAGTTGAACTGATAGTCCGCGGTCAGCGGGGTGTTCGCCGGGAACGTGATCCCGTTGAAAGAGATGTCCGTCGGGGAGGAGCCTTCGCCGTGGAGGCTCAGCGGGGCGTACAGCAAAGACCAGCTCTCACGGTCATTGGCGTGATAGGTCACCCGCACACGCGTGAAGACCGTGGGATCCACGTCGAAACCGTTGTTCAGAGAGACCGTCGTTCCGCCGTCGTTCGGGACGCGGAAGATGTTGTACGCACTCGAGGCGATGCCCGTTTCGTAGTCGATCGACCAGTCGTCGGCCGAGGCCGAGAGGGGAATGGCGAGTATGGCGGCGAGGGCGATCAGGGCTGTTCCGCGCGGCAAGGTCTTCCTCCATCGTCTGGGTCCTATGGGAACGTGCTTGCTGTCGTTCGCGGGGGGAGCCTCACATCCTTCACGTCGGGGTGCGGGTGGGCCTCGCGGCGCGCGCCGAACGGGGCTTCCGGGAGGTCCGCGCGCGATGCGGAGGAATGTTCATAACGAACACAATGGGGAGGCCATGACTGTGCGCCGGTGGCGCAGGAGGATGAGGTAGGCATGCCGAGGAGTCGCGCCCGAGCCGACCAGCGCCGGCAGGCGCTGCTCTCGATGCTGGCCGAGGACGGATCCGTCTCGGTCTCGGAGGTCGCCGAGAGCCTCGGGGTCAGCACCATGACGATTCGGCGGGACCTTGAATCTCTCGAAAGGAGCGGCTGCGCGGTGCGGTCCTATGGGGGAGCCGTCGCGGTCCAGCGCGTCACCTTCGAGTTCGCTCTCGATCGCGAGAAGCAGGCCAACTCCGAGCAGAAGGCGCGCATCGGCGCGGCCGCCGCCGCTCGCATCCAGCCCGGCCAGAGCGTCTTCCTCGACACGGGAACCACCACGCTCGAGGTGGCCCGCGCGCTCGCGAGTTTGCGCATCCGCTGTTCCGTGGCCACCAGCAGCCTGGTCATCGCAAGCGTCCTCTGGGGGCGCGATCCGATCGAACTGACCGTCCTCGGCGGCCGAGTCCGGCGCGAGAGCCCCGACTTGGGCGGTCCGGGCAGTGAACTCATCCTCGATCGCCTGAACGCCGACCTCGCCATTCTCGGGGCGGACAGCCTGGATCCGGAGCGCGGGTGTTTCGCGCAGGACATCGACTACGTGCGAATCCCGGAGATCATGGCCGCCAACGCCCGCACGGTCATGATCGTCGCCGACTCCACGAAGATCGGCTCGACCAGCGGGGTGCGGTTCCTCCACACAAGCGAGGTCGACGAACTCGTCACCGACGCGGCCGCCCCGGCGGACGCCGTAGAGGCGTACCGCCGCGCCGGCGTGCTCGTCGTGCTCGTCTAGCGCCCCTCGCGGTCGCCCCTCCCACCATTCACTCCCTTGGCTCGGGCCTTGACTCCGGTACGTGCGTTGATGTGTAATTGTGTTCGTTTTTCACATTCACGGATTGGGAGTGCTGCGATGCGCATCCTGGGCCTCACACTCGCCTTCGCCGTCCTCAGCGCGAGCCTCATGGTCGGTTGCTCGAAAGCCAAGGAGGACGCCGACGCCGGACAGGGCGAGCCCGTCGCCAAGGGCATGGACACCAAGGCCGCGATGCAGAAGGCCAACGCCACCAAGGGGGCGCCCGCTCCCCCAGCCAAGACGGGCTAGCACAGCGCGGCGCGGCGGAGCCGAGCGCCCCGGGGCGGTGGCGGTGATAGGTGCAGGCGGCGGCCCTCGCTCGTCCGACGCGCATCTCGCGTTTCCGGTTTCGATCCGCACGACGCCAGAGAAGGAGGTAGCGGCCTCACCATGAGACGCAAAGGCTTCACCCTGATCGAACTCCTCGTCGTCATCGCCATCATCGCCATCCTCGCGGCCATCCTCTTCCCCGTGTTCGCCAAAGCCCGGGAGAAGGCCCGCCAGACCTCGTGCCTCTCGAACGAGCGCCAACTCACGACCGCGCTCCTCTCCTACATGGAGGACTACGACGAACTCTCGTTCCACTGGTGGAACGTGGGCGCCGGGATCTTCGACGCGAACTACACCTTCTGGCCCGACAACCTCATGCCGTACATGAAGAACCAGCAGATCCTCGTCTGCCCGAGCAACCGGCTCGCCCCCTTCGTGGCCGACGCCTGGGGCGGATGGTCGCCCTCCCAGCCGCAGTACTCCGACTACGCCTACAGCTACGGCTACACCGAGGGCGAGGACCTGGGCGACGGCAGCCAGGGCAACCCCTACTGGTGCCTTCTTGGCATGTACCCCTGCTCCGGCAACCCGAACGACCCGGGGCACTCGTTCCGGATGCTCGCGGAGGTCCAGACCCCCGCGGAATCGTTCGCGATCCTCGACGGCGTGACAGCCTATGAGGTCTGCTTCACCGCCGGCTCCGAGACCAACAAGCCGCACTGGCGCCGCCACAACGAGGGCATCAACATGGCCTTCGTCGACGGCCACGCGAAGTGGCTGAACGAGAACGCCGCACACATCCGCTCCGAGCAGCGGAACGGCGTCTGGGTCTGGCCGACCTGGAGCATTCTGCACTAAGGCCGCCGCCTCCCGAGCCGTCGCCGCCCCCGCGCGCCTGAGTGGTGCGCGGGGGCGTTTGCTGTCTGAGGAGGGCGCAACCCGCGCCCTCCGGTATGTAGGTCTGGGAGGCGACCGACTTGCCCGAATGCGCTCTCGGTGTCGACGTAGGGACCAGCGCGACCAAGGTCGGACTGTTCGATGTCGCGGACGGGCGACCGCTGGCCGTGTCCGTCCAGCCCTACGCGCTCGACACACCTCAGGCCGGGTGGGCCGAACTCGATGCCGAGGAGTACTGGGCCGCCACAGTGCGCGGTGTGAGCGAGGCGATGCGGGATGCCGGACCGGGCGCCGTGCCCGTCTCCATCGGCATAGCCTGTCAGGGGCAGACGTTTGTGTTGCTCGACGAGAAGGCCAAGCCCGTCCGACCGGCGATCGCGTGGCTCGATGTGCGCGCCCCGGAGGAACTCGCGGAGTTCGCGGCGGCCATCCCGCCCGACGACTACTTCCGCCGCGCGGGCACGCCGTTCCCCAGCCTCATCGAGTCCGCGAGCAAGATCCTCTGGGTCCGCGGGCACGAACCCGAGGCTTTCGCGCGGGTGCGGCATGTCCTCGTCCTGTCCGCGTACATCGCGCAGCGCCTCACGGGCCGAATGGTCGCCGATCCGGGCGGGGCGGCGAGCACGGGGCTCTTCGACCAGGAGCGGATGCGCTGGTGGCCCGAAGCGGTCGAGGCCGTCGGGCTCCTGGAGGACATGCTCGGTGAGGCCGCCGACAGCGCCACGATCATCGGCGGGCTGACGCGCAACGCCGCGGGCGAACTCGGGCTGCCCGAGGGCCTGCCCGTCGGCGTCGGCGCGAACGACCAAGTCTGCGCGGTCGTGGCGATGGGCCATCGGGGGCCCGGTCACCTCGCCGGGGCCGTCGGCACGTCGCTCAGCATCCTGGGAGCGCTGCCCGCCGCAAGCCCGTTCCCACAGGGCGCCCGCGTCATCTTCAGCCTGCACCCCATCGGTAGGCGCCGGCTCCTGTTCGCCTATGTGAAGGCCGCGGGGGCGGCGCTCGCGTGGTTCCGCGATCGGTTCGCTCCGGGGATGGAGTACGAGGAGCTGATCGCCGAGGCGGAGGGTGTTCCTCCCGGCTCGGAGGGCCTCATCGCCCTACCCCACCTCACCGGCATGGCGACGCCCTCGTTTGACGAGCGTGCGCGCGGGGCGTTCGTGGGCGT